>JACQFP010000047.1 GCA_016200005.1 Verrucomicrobiota bacterium
CTGCGCCGCCATGATAACTCATGACGATGCGGTCGCTGTTGTCGCCGAGGTACATCTGCCAGGCCAGCATGATCTGCCGGGTGTTGTTCATGCACATGATGGCTTGAGCCTTGATTTTTGCCTGGGCCAACGCCGGCAGCAACAGCCCCGCGAGAATGGCGATGATGGCGATGACGACCAACAGTTCGATGAGGGTGAATCCCGCACGAGTGATTTTGTAACGTTTCATTTTTTGGTTCATTGAATCGGGAGCCCGTCACTCACCTGACGGGCTCCCGCTGCTACCCCATCCCCATCAATTCTGCTGGAAAGCCTGCACCCGGTAGAAGGCTTGACCCGCGGGCGAACTGGTATCGGTGTATTGCGTGGTCGCCAGCGTCGGTGAAATGGTCGTATAAGGTCCGACTACATCGGTGCTGCGTTGAACCACGTAATTCACCGCACCACCCGAGGTCCAAGTCAGAGCCACGCTCGAACCGGTTCGCACCGTGCTGGTGATGGTGATCGGAGCAATTACAAACGGCTCGCTGTGGAAGACTAACAAGCGTCCGCCACCCGAGAAGAGGCCTTGATCGCTAACCACGAGAAATTTGCCATCCTGCGAGAACCGCATACCCGGGTCTTTGAAGTTGACGTTGCGATCAGGACGATCGGCAGTCGCATTGCTGTTCGTGAACGACAACTCCTGGATGAAAGCGCCGCTCGTGGGATCGAACGAAACGATCTGCGGCACCGCAAATTCGGACAGCGGGAAGGTGGTGCGCTTGCGATCCGACACCCAGATGCGACCCGTTGTGGGATCCACGTCGATTCCAGCACCCCAAGTGACACCCGACCCGGCTAGAAAGATATTGCGCGCGGCTCCGGTGGTGGTGTCGAAAGCGACGATGACGCCGTTGTCAGTGGCCCCATCACCTTCCCAGATCGTCACCAATTCACCTGTCGCCCGCAACAAGGCAATCCCGTTGGCATTGCCACCAGCTCCTGCGCCAAAGACGCTGGTATCGGGGGCGACCAAAGCGGTGTCGTAATTGTATTGATTCAACGTCGTCGTGGCCGGATCCACCACCCAGATGGCGTTCGGGTTGTTGTTCAGATCCACGCCCCGATCCAGCACCGCCAATTTCGTAACGCCGTTTGTAACGTAGAAGACCAGATCGCACGGCTGATCCGACCGGTTGGTCGGCGCAAAGCCAAAGTCCGTGATGACTTCTTCCACCGTGTTCAAGTTCCACGGCGCTTTCAAGCGACGGAGGCCAGAGGCTTGTCCACCTTTGACGCCGTCCATCACGAACCAGATGGTCCCGTTGGTTTCGACCGTGAGGCCGTTGGGATTATAAAGGCCGGAGACGACGGGCGTAGGGTCAATCACCCAGTTACCGCTGGCCACTTTGGTGGCTTTCCGGATTTCACCGATTCGCTCCTCATCAATCGTAAAGAGGATGGTATTGGTGTCCCGCGGATCGACCGCCACGCCGCCGACCGTTTTTCCCGGAACCGTCAGAACCGTGTAGTTGGTGAACCGGGCGGCCGGCCCCGTGCCCAAGATCGTATAAGGCCGCGGCTCCGGAGTCTGAGTGTTGGTGTAGGGTTCGATCGTAATATCGTCAACGTAGGCTGGCGGATTGGCACCAGGGACGGAGTTGTTCGAAGTGCTGAACGCCACGGTGTGGAATTTCTTGTTATTGCCCCACGACGAGATGTATTGACCGTCTTTCACGACGACTACTGGCGTGCTGCTCGGGTTCTTGATGAGTGTGTAGGAATTATGCCGGACGTCCGTCGTCAGTTGATACTCTTCCCACGTGTCCGGAGTGAAAGGTCGCAAGGTGTCTCCCCAACTGCCATTATTAAACCATTCATTGAACCAGCGGCTAAAAGTCATGATGGAAGTCGCGCTGCCCTCGGGGGCGTTACCACGGTGCCCGTAGCCGAACAAGATGGTGTCGGAAGCGGAACTATAGTCAGCCTCCCAAGCATACACGGACACCCGTAAGTACAAGCTGAACACCCCGGGGGTAGCGTCTGCCGCCGGCACCTTCGCCCACCAGGTAATCTTGACGTCTTCATTCGTGGCTTGTCCCCAAGAGATGGTAGTGCCAGCGGTTTGGCCCTGCGAAACCATGAGACACTTGCTGCCGGAATGCGGCGCGGTGACAGTGCTATTCACCACCTGCACCTTCGTCGGGGCAAAGAAGTGATTGTTCTCCACGCCATCTACTTCCGCCGTAACCCAGGCGCCTCCTGGATTATTGTCGGCACTGTTGGTGTTCCCCGAGTTCGAGGCAGTATAACCTTCAAAGCCTTCTGTGAAAGAGCCGCTGGCGAGGTCAATGAATTCGCCATCCACGGTCAACTTGACATTATCAATCAACGTATAGCCGTCGTCTGCCGAGTTGCCTTCATTGGCAAACCGAATTCCACACACCGACAAATTCTGGGGACGGGACAAGGAATTCCCCACACTCACCGGCGTCACCATGTCGTTGACATAATACTTGAAGGTCCGGGCGACCGCGTCAGCCTCAATTTTGTAGTGAGTCCATACGTTGTTTGTCACAAAAGCCGGCGTGCCGGCGGCGGTATTGCTGATTGTAACCCAACTGTTTGGACCCACCGTGCCACTTGCGGCGCTGAAGCCGTTGAACGCTTGAATGATATCGACTCCGTCGGTTCCCGTAACAGTGGCGGTTGTTCCCTGTCCGGAGCGAAAGATCAAGAAGTCGTGCGCGTTTTGATCAGCACCCTCCTGAAGCAAGGAAATGCGGAAGCCGCGGTCAGCCGTGCCGCTCTTGAAACTCAACATCCAGAAATCCCAAGTGTAATATGCTCCGCCGCGCGGATCGAGATTGTGACGGAAGGCGGTGTTTGGCCGGAGCAACATGCAGTTCGGAGCGGAACCGGGAGCGTAGTCCCAGTTGATCAACTGGACTCCGTTATACCCCAGGCCGCCCGGCGAGTCGCCTTGTGCCAAGCCGTCTTCCACTCTTATGTAATCGGTGTTTGGTATGGCGACCGTTGTGTCGTTGAGGCTCGTCGCGGCTCCGCTGTACGAGTCGAAGTTCTCATTGACGAGCGTGAGTGTGGCGGCCGACAAATTCCCCGCTATCAAACAGGCAAGAACCAACTGCCAAAGTTGCTGCCGTGCTGGAGTCTTGCGCCAGGGAGTCTTCGTCTGTCCGATCAATTGTGCTGTTTTTGCTTTCATAGAATTGCTTGGGTTTTATGGTTCATACGGGTCAAAACTTTTGCCGTTATTGATACTATTTCGTTGGTTGCTGCCCTGCCAAAACGACTCCCAAACGAGCCGCGTCCACGACACGAAAACATGAGATGCCGGATTGGTCATAGCGTTAACGCACTAAGTAATGAAAAACGCCCGAAGCTGTCAATACTTTTTTTGAAAAAATCTTTAGCTCCTTGAATGACTCAACGAACCGCCTTGGCTGCAAAGCGATACATGTCGCCTCGGTAGATCGAATCTTCCATCTCCACGATCAAATCTTTGCCGCAGAAAGAGACGCCCTCGACTCGAAACGCCGGGATGGGCTTTTGCAATTCGAACACTTCCAACGCTTCGCCTTCCAGCATGACCGCGCTCAGCATCTGGTTGATCTCCGTAAGCTGGATGCCGTAGTTCTTTTCGAATACGGTGTAAAGGGATTGCTCCAGGTTGTGCCGCTGGATGTCGGGACAAAGATGCAGGGAAAGGTAACGGGTTTCCTTCATCATCGGAATGCCGTCCGCCAGGCGCAGGCGCTCAATCTCGCAGATCGGACCTTTCATCGTGTATTCGCGACCGTTGAGCGTTTGCGAGTGGCTGAGTTTTCGCAAATGCATCCCGATCAGCTTGGTGCTGGGATTGCGGCCCGCTTCGATCATGTTCTTGGTGAATCCGAAAATGCGTGTGATGGCGCGCTCGACGGCGAAGTTGCGCACGAAGGTTCCTTTGCCTTTCACGCGCGTAACCCAACCCGCCTTTTCCAATTCGTGGAGCGCTTTGCGCGCGGTGGTGTTGCTGACCTTGTAATGCGCGATGATTTCAGTTTCGGATGGCACCGGGGCGCCCACCACGAGTTCGCCATGCTGAATTTTTTCGATGATCTCGCGGCTGATCTGGAAATATTTTGGGGGACTAAATTGTGGCTCCGTCATGGCTGAGTTATAAATTATGTCAGTGGTGTCCGGCAAGCCAATACCTGAGCAGGCCGTGGGAAGCCTCGCCGGGAGAACTGGTTGATCTGGCCGGCTCGAAAAGGCGCACGGCACATTGAGAAGTCTCAAAAAAGGCCGGTTTAGCGCGGTGAAAACGCTTTCGTTTGCCGCAGGGCGATGGTTCGCCAAATCAGTGAGGTCTGGTTGGTGATGATGCCATCGACGCCTTCGTCGAGCATTTGGTTCGCGATGTCCGGATCGTCGATGGTGTAAACCCAGACTTTCATTCCTTGCTGGTGGGCGTGGTCCACGGCCGCGCGCGTGACTTGGTGGTTCCAGACCACCACGCGCGCACCGGTTTTCTGAACCTCATCCACCCAGGATTTGTCCAACGTCTTCTCCGCCTCGTTCAATTCCTTGCCCGCCCGCCACGCAAGCGGTCCCAGAGCCCCCAGCACTTGTCGCGGTTCCTGTTGATGAAAGTCTTTCAGGTAATTCCAATCGAAAGACTGCACGACCACTTTATTCACGAGGTTGCGCTCGCGCAACAGTTTCAGGCACGCGGCCGCGTCGCCCGCCTCGTGGTGGATGAGCGTCACATTGCCGTCCTGGATCAGGTCGAGGGCCTCCACCAGCGTTGGCAGGCGTGTGCCAGCGTACGATGGCATGTGCGCGCCCGCGCTTTTTTCACCGAACCATTTGCCCGCATCGAGCGTGAGCAATTCTTCCAGCGTTTTGCTTGCGACGTGGATATTCTTTCCGCCCCATTTCGCCACCGCGTCCGTCGTGCGATCAAGCTCCGGGTCATGGATGACGACCAGCTTTCCATCTTTCGCCGGGTGATAGTCCAGTTCGACCAGATCGGCGCCGGCGGCCTTGGCCAGCTTGAAGGAGGGCAGGGTATTTTCGGGCGCGAACTGTGGATAGCCGCGGTGAGCGATGACCAATGGGCGGCTCGCGTTGAGCAGTCCTTCGACCGGCGATTCTGGATCGGCTTTAGCTGAAGCAACTGAAATCATGACAATTATGAACAGGCTGGCGAATGGTCCAGAGCAAGACAATCTTAGTGCGTTAAGCATGGTCGCAAATTGCTTTGATTGCGCGTGGTCGTCAAGCGTGAATTTCCACCAGGTTCAACGCCCTTGGAAATCCATTCCCTCATTTCGCCGGCAGATTCGTCCGTGCTCTTTCATGCTCACGGTGTGGGTTATGTCGTGTAGCTAGTTGTTCCCCCCACCGCCAGCGTGGATTTCCGTCGCACCGCCGTTGCCTTCGTCGATGTAAGTAACGCCGTTGACCTTCGTGGTTTTCAGGTACTGCTGCCAGACAAACTTGTCGTGAACTTTTTTGGCCTCCAGCCGGGCGGTCTTGCTCGCTCCAACTTCTGGAGCACTCGACATCAATGCTTCAGTCAACACCCGGCCATCCATCGGCAGGGGGGATTTGATGCCGAAAATCCAAAGTACCGTCGGCGCCACGTCCACGTTGCCGGAGGGCAACGAGCTTACGAACCCGCGGCGGAAATCAGGACCGGACGCGATGAGTGTGTTGTGCATGTCAAAACGACTGAGCGTGCCATGGATGCCCTGCTCCGGTTGGCGGCCGGCTTCGTCGCACAACTCCAAACCGGGCGTGCCCGCCGCGTTCTTGTCCGGCGACCAACGCAGCGCAATGACCACATCGGGAGCATCCGGGCTGTTCAGCCCGACCGTTTCGAGCGCGAACGTACCGGGCAAAGACTTGCGGGTGAACAGCACGCCGGAGAATGATTGACCTTGCAGAAAGTCCACAACCTTTCGCGTAAGTTTGGAATCGTGCCCGGTGATATACAAAACAACCGAGCCGCCATTGCCAACGACCAGTATGTCGCCCTTGGCCGGGGGCGATTTGAATTCTCTCGTTGCTTTGAAACCTGCGTTGGTGAGCGCTCCGGCCACATCCACGATGCCGGAAATGGTGGAGAACCCATGATCGGAAACGACGAACACGTCGGTCTTGGCGCGCAACCCTTTTGTCTCCAACTCCTGCAGAACGAGAGCCAAGTTGTTATCTGAGTTTTTGAGCATCGCCACTGAGGTTGCCGAGCCCGGTCCGGTTTCGTGCTGCGAATAATCGGGTTCGCTCAGCCAGAGCAGCGAGAACGGCGGGACGCCGTCTTCCCAGAGTGGGCCGATCAACGCGCGCGTGGTCCAATCGTCCCGTTTTGCTTTCGTCTTCTCCAATGCGGGAAATGGCCCAAGCAATTTTCCAATGCGGTCAAGCCAGCCTCTGGGAAGCGTGTTGCCCGCAAACAAATTGATGCCGCTGTAATCGTTGTCCGTTCTTTCGCTGCGATCATGAAGGAGGACGACTGGTTTGGCGCCGGCGATGACGGTTTTGCGGGCATGGCTTTGCAGAACCTCAGCCAGCGTGGGCCTCCGGAGATAATGGCCGCGGGTCAATTGATCACCCCTTTGCATCGCCGCACGCGCTTCCGTCCCAATGGCCTTCAGCGGATCGATCTGCGGGCGGAATTCGTTGTTGGCCACGATGCCACTGTGGGCGGGATAAGCGCCGGTGGCCAGCGCCGTGCCGTTGACCTCGGTGATGCTGAGATAAACGGCATGATGATTTTGAAAAACGACACCTTCCCGGCCGAGTTGATAAAGCGTGGGGGTGAATTGTTCCGTGACAAAATCAGACCGCAATCCGTCCCAGACCACGACGACCACGTGTTCCGCCCTTCCGGCCGCAAAGAGAATGGGAGAAAAAAAGTTGCCGAGCAAACCGAGGCAAAGAATCATGACACGCATGCGTCTTAGTCTTGAGGCAGGGCAGCCGGCGGTCAAACCAAAAGCGCTCAGTTATGGAGACGGCGAGTTTTCCGTGGGCGATTTCAGTCGATAGAATTTTGCCGCGTTCGACCCGAAAACGCACTCCCGCTCCTCCGCGGTGAGCTGGGCAAGGTTGGCTTCCAAGGCTTCCACAACCTGCTCGTAGGACCCCGCCAACAGACACACGGGCCAGTCGCTGCCGAACATGACTCGCTCAGATCCGAAAGCGCCAAGCACGTGGTCGATATACGGTTTCAAATCGCCCGGCGTCCATGAAGTCCAGTCGCCCTCAGTGATCATGCCGGAGAGCTTGCACCAGACGTTTGGGCATTTCGCAAGTTCGGCAGTGCCATTCGCCCAATCTTCCCAGCCCCGTTGCGCGATGCGCGGCTTGGCAAGGTGATCGACCACGAGTGGCAGGTTTGGATATTTCTGCGCGAGTTGAAGCGCGACGGGCAGGTGCGGTGGGCGGATGAGCAGATCGTAAGGCAGACCGCGCCGCGCCAACTCGCCCAAGCCGCGTCGCACGTCCGGGCGGAGCAGCCAGTTCACGTCCGGCTCGTCATGCACTTGATGCCGGATGCCCATGAGGCCGGGTGAAGCGAGCAATTCATCCAACGTGTCGCCCAAGCGTGGGTCTATCAAGTCCACCCAGCCCACCACGCCGGCGATGAACGAATGTTGACGCGCGAGGGAGAGAAACCACTTTGTCTCGTCGAGCGAACTGATGGTCTGCACGAGCACGGTGCGGTCAATGCGATGCCGGGCCAGCAGCGGCGGCAAATCGTCGGGGACGAAGTCGCGGTAGATGGCGTTCAACTGCGGGCCGAGCCACGGATAATCGTAGCGGCCAAGTTTCCAGAAGTGGTGATGGGCATCAATGCGCATGGGTTATCCGCCAGACGGTTTTGTGTCAAAACTCCGGACTGCCCCGTTCAAGCGTCCACTGATTCCCACGCTGCCGGATGTCGGCCTCGTCAGCGCAAGCAGTGGCGCCCGCCACCAGCAGCGCAGACAGGAAACTCATTGCCCGGCACAGGCACGCCTCTTTTCGAGACCCGATGGATTGCTTGATCTGTTGCATGTAAGCGTCTTTCAGTTGGCCGGCCTTCGTATCCGGCAGCTCGGTCGCGGTTAAGGATGTAATACTACCGATTCGGGCGGCGCAAGAAAGCCGCACACGAACACACGAACTTCCAGGGGGTTAGCAGCGGGCAAGAACTAAACTTGTTGGCAAAAATTGCAAAAACGTTGTTGCAAGTAACTACCATAAAATGGTAGTTACTTCGGTGGCGCATGGGTCAACAATTCAAAAATATTTATTTCGCCGATTATCCCGCCGAGTCTGCGCGCGAGCGAAATCTGACACTCGCCTTCGGTGACAAGGACGGTGTTCTTTACGAGGGAATTAAATCTCTCACCAGCCACGAGATTCGAGAACGTCTTGGTCACGCTAATCATCGTTCGCTCACCGAAGCCGCCCAACGCGAGAGTCTGCCACTAAACACATATTGCTTGCGCCTCCTGCGCGATGCACGAGCCCAGCCGCTTCCCAAAACAGATGGCGAACTGTTTAGGCAAAACGGCGCGGCACGTCCACTAATAGACCCAATCCAAGCGACTTTCCGTGGCGGACAAGCCGAGCCGTTGCACGGCTGGTATCCTTACCTTGAAGGTTATTCTCCCCGGTTCGTAGAGCAGGTATTGCACGAGTTCGCACCTCATGCCGAAAGAATTCTCGATCCTTTTGGCGGGACAGGGACAACCCCTTTGACAGCGGCCAAGCTGGGGCGCGAAGCGTTCTTTTGCGAACTGAATCCTTTACTGCAATTTCTCGTCGAGGCAAAAACCCACGCCTCCAACCTCGGCGAGAAGCAGCGGGAAGATATTGCCGGAAGGCTCTTGGAGTTGGCCGACGGTTTAAGCGAACGCATTGCCGCGTGCCGGCCTGACACGGAATTGAAAGCCGCCTACGCTGCGACTTTTGGCGACAGTCTGTTCTTTGACGACAGTGTTTACGATGCGGTGTTACGAACGAGAGCGGCGATTGATTTGCTGGCGTGCGAAAGCCCGCTGGCGGCGAAGTTTTTCACCATTGCGGTGTTGGCCAGTCTAATTCCGGCTTCCCGGCTGATTCGGCGTGGAGACGTTCGTTTCAAAACCGGCGCGGAAATGAAGCGATTCAGAACCGGCCTCACTGACGGCATAAGAAAGCAACTTCGGTTGATGGTGTATGACTTGAAGCTGCTCCAACCACTTCTACAAACACCCAAGCTGGTTTGCGACGACGCAAGGCGGTTGCAACATCTGCTGCCGCTGGACATAGATGCCGTTGTGACCAGCCCGCCGTATCTGAACGGCACAAACTATTTTCGGAACACCAAGGTTGAGTTGTGGTTCTTGCGCTGCCTGCGGACGGCCGATGACCTGGCGGATTTTCGACTGAGAACTGTTACGGCGGGCATCAACGATGTCACTAATGCCAAGTTGAATGACGACTTTCCGAAGCAAGCCCGCGCGCTGGTGGCGCAATTGGAGGATTCGGCCTACGACGTTCGCATCCCGCGCATGGTCGCCAGTTACTTCAACGACATGCGGACGGTGTTCGCCGCGCTGAAGAAACATCTGACGGCACAGGCGACGCTGATGCTTGACATCGGCGATTCCGCTTACGGAAACATTCACGTTCCGACGGACAAATTGCTGACGGAGATTTTTTCAGATTTGGGCTTCTCGCTGCGACGGGAGGTCATTCTCCGCAAGCGGATGTCTCGCGGTGGCTTTGGGCTGCGCCAGGTCTTGCTGGTTTTTGATCTGACCAAGGCGCGAGTGCAACCGATGCATGACCGAGCGGATTTGCCGTCGCCACGCTGGGAGAAGTCGTGGAACGTGTTCAAACGAGACCTGCCTCACCAAGCGCAAGGTTTTACCAAGCGCAATTGGGGACATCCGCTGCATTCGCTTTGCTCGTATCAAGGCAAGATGAAGCCGTCGCTGGCTCATCATCTGGTAAAAACATTCGTTCCCGGTGGCGGGCGGATGCTTGATCCGTTCGGGGGCGTCGGAACAATTCCGTTCGAGGCGGCGTTGGAGGGCATCCAAAGCTGGTCGTTTGACATCAGTCCGGCGGGTTATCAGATTGCGACGGCCAAAGTTGGATTGCCTCAAGCGGCGGAATGCGCGCGCGCCGAGCGGGAGTTAGAGTCGTTCATCGAAGCGGGAACTGTCGAGAGTTCGGAGTTGGCTGCTGCCCGCAAAATTCATTTCAACGGCCCGCTGCCGGATTATTTTTCTCCCAAGACCTTCAAAGAAATCCTGCTCGCTCGGCGATTCTTCTCACAGCGGCCTCCGCGTTCGGCGTCCGAGTCGCTGATATTTGCCAGTCTGCTGCACATCTTGCACGGCAATCGTCCCTATGCGTTGAGCCGCCGTTCGCATCCGATCACACCTTTTGCGCCGACTGGCCCGGCGGAGTTTCGCGCCTTGATGCCCCGGTTGCGCGAGAAAGTGGCGCGCAGTCTGGAAACTGCCCGCACCGGACAATTCCGCGCCGGCAAAGTCTTTATTCAAGACGCGACATCCTGGTGGCCGCGAGAAGTCTGCGACCTGGATGCCATTATCACTTCACCGCCATTCTTCGACAGCACCCGCTTCTATCTCGCGAACTGGATGCGGCTATGGTTCTGCGGCTGGGAAGCGAACGACTTTCGCGTGCAGCCTTTGGCCTATGTGGATGAACGACAGAAACGGGGATTCGAGATTTACGAACCTATCTTCCGTCAGGCGCGCGAGCGGCTCAAGGCTGACGGGGTGGTTGTGCTTCACCTGGGCAAGAGCCGGAAATGCGATATGGCGCGGGAGTTGGTGAAAGTGGCGGTCAGGTGGTTTCGTGTCGCCGATATTTTTACCGAAACAGTGGAGCACTGTGAATCGCATGGCATCCGCGACAAAGGAACAGTGACGGCGCACCAGTTCTTGATTTTGCGGTAGGCTACTTTTGGAAGCCGAGCATCCTCCTGTTGCGGGCTGAAAGTTTTCCCGCCAGACCGTAATCAGCCAGCAACTTTTTGAGTTCCAACAGTCGCTTTTTCAAATTGGAGTGTTCCCGAACCTTCAGGAAGCGAGAGACGCAGGCATTCACATCAATGCTCGCGTTCACGATGGGTGTGGAGTTCGCGAGTAAGCTCAAGTCCGCACCCGTAATGCGACTCAATCCGATCAGCTCGTTGTTTGAATAATACCGACTCGGCCAGCGGTCATGCTTGCCGTTGTTGCAGTCGGTGCAGAGCAAGGCGGCGTTTTCTCGAGTCAACGGATAAAGATATTTTGACGGCAGGATATGATCCACGGCCCAAGTGCCACGCTTCCCAAAGCCAAGAACTTTTACGCACTTGAAGCATTTCGACTCGAATCGGCGGAACAAATCTTTCAAATCAAGCGGCTTGTTCTCTCCTTCAAGCAAAAGGTCGGCAACGCGGCGTTTCGCCGATGCTTCATGCAACTGCTGTTTGGTCCGACGCGGATTCAGGACGGCGTTGATTGCTCCTTTGCAACTGCGACATTCCATCTGGCGCTCCAACGCTCCCCAACCCGAGTGTTTGCTAAATGCATTGAACGGTAAGACACGGCCACAGGTATTGCATTGTTTCCAGTAAGATTCGGGGTGCTCTGTCGCGATCCGAAAAAAGCCAAGCCAGAATCTTTTCGCCCTTCCAGATTCGTGATCGGAGAATTCGGACGGCCAATCCTGGAACGGCAGATCAGAATCTTTGGTGTGAACGTAGCTGCATTTCTGGCAAGGCCAACTGACGGTTTCAAAGGCAGTTTGCGGGTCAATCATCTTCGTTCCGATGTCAATCGTCGTCAGTTCACGGCATTTCAAGCAGACAAAGCCAACCCAAACATTGTGGAATAGAATTCCTTCGATTCGGGCTAGTCCCGTCCGGTTCTTTGTTTTGCGTCTGGCCATGCTGAATCTCTACACACGATCTTCGACCGAAGCGAGGCGAAATCAAAAACGACATCAAGCACTATCCCAAAGCTTGGGATGAGTTTCTATTTGTAGCCGATGGATTTCAGTTGCGCCTCGACGTCCGCGGGCAGATCCGCCAGCGGTTGGTTCGCGTCGCGCGCGGCATTGATGCCGCTTCATTTCTCGCGCGCGCAAACGTCTCGCACACCATAGAGTTTTGTGTCAATCCTCCGGACAGACCCGTTCACGGATAATCGTAGCGGCTGAGTTTCCAGAAGTGGTGGTGGGCATCAATGCGCATGGGTCAATGGTGTTGTCGGATTTGAATCCTTAGCGATTGAACAAGGTTTGCTCCGCCAGGTAAAGTCACCGTGCGGCAAGCGGAGCGCCGGTCTTCGCATCCAGCCGCCCGGCTGTGGTTAAGGATGTAGTTATATCCAACGTCCAGCCATGCAACGCCGATGACGTGACCCGCGAAAGCGGAACTGCGTGCGCCATCCGGCGTTGGCTGCAGTGATTTTAGGCCGTTCACTCATGGGTCAGTCATGACTTGTTTGAATCGTTCAACGACGTCTGCCGGCATATACTTAAACCGAGGCTTCATTGTAGCCATACCGACATACTTCCCGGCGCGCATGTAGCTCCAGTCTGTGATGCCCGTCTCTGGAATCTCAATCCGGTCGCCTAACTTCACGCTCGCCACGATTTTCGGGTGGTTCTTGATGGTGACCATCGTCTTGCCGTCGCGACGCTCGAAGTCGGTAGTGTGAAAGTGCTCAATACGTCCTTTGTCTGTAATCCTGACCACGAGCACAAAATTACTCTCACCGTGCTCCCGCTTGTCGAACACCTGCCAGAACTGCGGAAGCGTTTGTCTCGCCTTGGCAATGGCTGTCGCCATCTCTGGGTCTGAATCCTCCACGTAGCCTTTGTCGCGCGTCGCGCAGGCGGTGAGCAGTGTCAGCAGGACTCCGATTAACACCAGTGCGGTTTGGGATGCTCGATTCATGGTGTGGTGTGTTCGAACGGGCTAAAGGGAGTCAACCAAACTTGGGTTTGGTGAAGCGTGGACCGGTTTGGCCAAGTTCGGTCTTGCATGGCGGCATTTAAGGCCGGCTTCGGACGTGCGGCAAGCGGTTTATTTTGACACGAAGCGTTCTCGAAAATCAGTTGCGTTGCTGGGCTATTTGTAGCCGATGGATTTCAGTTGCGCCTCGAAATCCGCGGGCAGGTCCGCCAGCGGTTGGTTCGCGTCGCGCGCGGCGAACCGGAGCAGGTTGTTCAGCAGGCGGTCGGCGGCCGGGTGGCTGCCCAGGTTTTCCCGGATGCGGAGCGTATTCAAAATGAACCGGCCCGCCCCCAACTTGTAAACCGCCACCATCAAACCGGCGGAATAATCCTGCGACGTCCGGATCGCCCCGGCGACGGCTTCGTCCGGCGGGTCCTGTCCCGACCAAACGGCATCCGGGATGAGTTCGCGGTAAAAGGTGTAGTCCATCAAACCACCCGCTGGCAGGCCATCGAAGATGGCGTGCCGCCTGGCCCATTCATCCTTCAAGTAGAGCCAGCCTTGAATTGAGTTGAGAGAACCCTTGTTCGCCAGGGGCAACCAGGCGGCTTTGTCGCGGTCTTTCTTGAAAACTTCCGGTGACAGAAAAACGGCCGTCGCACCTCTCGCCACGCGGCGGGCCAGTTCACTCCACGCGGCGGAGTCGCCGGCGACCTGGGGTTCTTTAACAGTCAGGATCACCTCGCGCGCCGTCGGCTCGGCGGAAGAAAATGCGCGCGTGCGGATGCCGTGCGTCTCCAGCCAGTGGCTTAATTCCGCGCCCGACCCCCAGAGCACAATTTCGGCATCCACCCGGGGCATCGTCGCCGGGTCGGCAACGTAGAATTCCGCTTCCCCGCCCGCCGGGGCGCCACCGCGCTCCAGCGCGGCCACAAAACGATACTTGCCCGCCGGCCCGTTGATCACCACGTCGTCGGCAAAAACCGGCAGGGCCAACGGCGGTTCGCTTTTGGTTTTCCGATCTTGGATGACGACGTTGGTCTGGCCCGACCAGACGAGTTGGTTGTTCGGATCGAAGACTTGCAGCCGCACCGGGTAGTCGCCGGGCAACAGCGCGTCTTCGTTGGCGAGGACGGCCTCCAGTTTGACCGGATTGCCGCGATAGAGGTTGAGCGGTTCGACGAACAAACACCAGCGGAGCGACGCGAGGCCGTCGAACAGCGCGTCGGTCGTGCCAGGTTTGAGTTCGCGCCACGTCGTGAACAGACCTTCGCCGGTCATGCCTTGATCCACCGTGCCAGTCAGGTTGTGACCCACCAGGTTCGGGTTGGAGCGAATCGCATTGAGGCCCAGCAGCCGTTGGCCGGCCATCTTGCGAACGCACTGTGCAAAGTAATCTTCCGGGCGGCCAAAACATTCAGCGAGTCGCCAGCGTTCCCAGTCGGCGAGGAAGGCATTGAGTTTGGCGCGATAGAACTGCGCGTCTTCCGTCGATTCCTTGCCGAGGGACTCGTAGTGGCGAACCACCCGCCACAGGTCCACTGCGCTGCCGATGCCATACTCCGATAGAAACACCGGCTTCGTGCCCTGGCCCAGCGTGCGCAAGAACTGGATGGTCTGCGCGGTGTGCGGCACGCGCGGATAGCCATGCACGTCGCCCATCCGTTTGCAGTAGCCGCCCGGGGAACTCATTCTGGACGGCGCCGCGCCGGGTTGTTCGTCGCCGAGCAAATGTTCCCACGTTGTTGACCCGGGATTGCAGACGGAGCCGATGGCGAGTTGGCCGTCCCAGCGACCGCTGTTCAAAAGAATCGTGCGGCTATCGTCCAGCGAGCGCACCAGCGGGAGGCTGGCGACGGCATGCCGAAAGACCGGCCCGTCGCTGGTTTCATTGAGCAACCCCCAGATCACCAGGCTCGGATGATTGCGATCGCGCCGGATCATCTCGGTCGTCGAGCGATCGAACCATTCGGCCATCTTGGGCGAATCTTCGAGCAGCCAGGCGGCGTAGGATTCCTCGTAAACCAGCAAGCCGATTTCGTCGCACAAATCGAGTTGGTCGCGGGTCGCCATGCCCGCAATGAACCGAATCAGATTGAACCCCATCACTTTCACGTTGAGGAGGTCGCGCCGCAAGAGGTCGGGGTCATGCGGCAACTGGAGGCCAATGGGGTAATGATTGCCGGTGTGCGAGCCGCGCAGGAAGACCCGCCGCCCGTTAAGGCGAAAATAGCCATCGGCAAACCGGAAATCGCGGAAGCCACAGCGCACCGACTGTTCATCGAACGCGGTGGATTTCTTCACGCGCACCTGCGCGGTGACGCGGTAAAGGTAAGGATCGTTCAGTTCCCAGAGACGCGGCTGAGCCACGCGCAAGCTCGCCTCGATGACCGTGGCGCCGGACGGCAAGGCGCGCTCCACGGGAACGACGTCCAGCGTTTCGCCGCTGGCCGCGGGAGCGACCGTGAAGGTCAGTTGGCCACGAAGTGATTTGGCCGTGGCGTTGCGGACGATGGCCCGCAACCGGATCACGCCGGTCTTCGCGTCGGGCCGAAGGCAGAGGTCTTCGACGCGCACGGCGGGCACCGCGAGCAGTTCGACGGAGTCCATGATGCCGCCGTGGTTGTAGGAGGCGCCGGCGAAAAAGTTCGTCGCTTTGTTGCGGTGCGGGGTTTGGTTCAACACGATGCCGTCAATCGGTTCGCTGGTCGGATTCAGGACCCGCACGGCCAGCAGGTTCGTGGTGTTGGTCTTAATGGCGTCCGTCACATCCAAGACGAAGGGCGTTTCGCCGCCTTCGTGTCCGCCGACAGGGATGCCGTTGAGCCAGACATCGGCTTTGTAATCCACAGCCCAACAGCGCAACAGGTAACGTCCGCCGACGTTGGGATTACGTGGCGCGTTGAACTCGCGCCAGTACCATGCGACGCCGTGGTAGCCAGGAAAGGCGTCCTGGATTATCCATGGCACTTTGAACGACACAGCTTCAGGCCGCGGAGCCTTGAACCATTGCTGATCCCGGCCCTCGTTTTTTGGGTCCGTTGCCAGTCGCCATTCACCATTCAGCGACTCGACGAGAGCGGACGCAGGCTGGGCTTGGGCGCCTGCGGAATTTATTGATAGGCAGGCCATAAGGCCCTGAACTGCGACGGCGACTAAGACAAGTAGCGGCTTCATTGGTGCGGTGCGTTCGAAGGTTTGAGTCCACTTCATGAGGGACCAGCGGTCAAGTCACTTCCTGACCGCAGTCGCCTTGATCAACGGCACGCCCTCTGGGAAGTGATTGGCGAAAAATTCTTTCATTGGGCCGGCATATTGCGCCACACGCAATGCGCCCCAGGTCGCTTGATCGCCAGTAGCGTAATAGAGATAAGTGTTGCCCTCGTACTCCAGGAGATCCACGTCTGAGTTATTGATGCCTTCGCCGTCACCCGCTTCGAGGATCGGATTGAACGGGCTGAGTTCCCAAGTGGCAAGGTCCTTGGAGCGCGCCAGAAATGAAACCCACCCGGTGTGGCCAGGGATGGCCGCGTGCAGATAGATCACGTAATAATACGGCGCGAAGTAACGAATCACCGGACAAGCGCTGTATTCATTGTTCACCCCGGTGAAAACCAGACCTGGAATTTTCTCCCAGCGCGAGAGGTCGCCGGAGCGCGCGAACTTGAAACAAAACTGCACCGGTTTGTCCGACTCGTAGGCGATGAGATAGCCCCGGTCATCGCGGCAGACGGAGGCATTAAACAGATGTTCCTTTCCCTCCTGCGGAATCGCCAACTCGCGTTGCCAGTTCGTCAGGTTCGCCGAATGGAAACGATAGAGACTTTGGAACCAATCTCGGTCCGTGCCTTCGCTGGCAAAGACATTCAGTTCCGCGCCGTTCACGAACGCATTGGCAAACGAATGTCCTTCCCCGAACCGCGCCACTTCCCGGCCGGTCACGAGGTCTTGAATGTAAAGATACATGCTACGCTTGTAGGCGTCGGTGTTGACCTTGGTATCGTCTCGGTGGTTGAGCACCAGCAACGGGCGGGAATTAAAAATGACGGGCGAATTCTCCATCGCTTGGCCCATGGCGAAGGGCAGCTTCGTCAGTTTGGGCCGGCCGGAAGCGAACGGTGGCGCTGCCGGAAATCTTTCCGGGACAATTTCATTAAACATTTCCAAGGGCCAGAAGCGCAATCGCTCGAATCCGGCGGGCACGGGCTGACGATATTGCACGTAGGCGCGCACGTTGCCCTTCACCGAGAAACCGACCTCGCCCTTGCCGGCGCCAAAAACCTTGTAACCCATCAAGGTGCAATCCACCAGATCGGTGTGCAGCAGTTTGCCATCGATGGTGCTGTAAATGATCCCGGAGGAAGGCGTACCTTGAGGTTGTGAAAAGTTTAGCGAGATCAGCCGGCAACTCGCGAGCTTGACGCGCGTGTAACCGCTGAAGCCGGGATTGCCCGCTTGCAACGCATTGTCTACACCCACCAGCGTGCAATCTTCGAACGTGACATCGGGTAGAGAGGGCAGGGCGGGATTCTCCGCGCGAATGTAGGCTCCGGCGGCGTCGCCCCACCAGTCCAGACACCACAGTTTGCATCGACGGAAGACGATCGGCTCCTCGGCGCGTGCTGCGAAGTGCGCCACACCGCCGCCAAACGCGCGTCCAATGCCGACGCTGTCTTCGACGATGACGGTGAACGGTTCGATCTTCGGCGGCAGGTCCCAAAACAAACCGGCGTCACTGCCGGTCGCATAAATGCGGCGGACAATCCAGCGGTCCCAACCCACGCCGGAGAAATCCGGCGACGCGCGGAACGTGCTCCACCAATCCACGGACTTGAGCCCGGTTTCCTTCTGCGGATCGCCCGAGTCGAGGATCATGAAAGTTGGATTGCCCGTACCTGCCTTTGGATTCGTGCGCACCACCGCCAGCGGCGCGCCGGAGTCCACCACCACCCAGCCGTTGGTGTCGGAGCCGAAGCGTCCGTCCCAGTCACCCTCCAGAATGTTGTAGGCGTTCGGCGCTCCTTTGTGCGCGGGGTAGAGATTGGCTTCCGCGTAAATGTCGGGTCGGATGAGAATGCGATGGCCGCCCCGGTCATCCGGTAAAGCGAGGAGCGCAGCTTGAATGGTGTGAAAGCCTTTTTGCCAACTGCTGCCGTCGGAGTTGTCGCCGAGCTTGGAGACGTAAAAGGTGCGCCCCAGTCGGTTGGTTTGAGACGACCCCGGCGCGATTTCCGCAGCTCGCGTCGAACCAAACCACCCGAGCGTGGCGACCAACAGGGCGGGAACGAATCGCGCCAGCAAGAACTGGCGGACGAATGCGTCGATTGAGGATTGCCACTGCGTAGTCAGAATGTTGCGATGCTTTGAATTACGCTCCCACTGGTCAAGCCCTTTTTGTGATCACGATTCCTCACGCAAACCAACAATAAGACTCGGCACTCGCAGTTCAGCCAACCAACGAGACGCCATGAGGAGGATGATCACTTTGGAACGTGAGCGCCCCCGTCGGACATTGTTCCACACACTCTGCGGCGACCTTTTGAAGACCGGCCTGAATCTCGCCATTGAAAGGCGCGCTTACCTTTACATCAAAGCCGCGCCCGATAAACGTCAGCCCCAAAGGTTCAGCCGCCAGCTCCGTCAACTTCACACAAATCCCGCACAGGATGCACTTGCCCGGTTCGAAGATGATGCCGCCGGGCTGGGTGTGTTGTTCGAACTTCTTCCGCTCCGCGCGGAAACGACTCGCGTCCGCGCCATAGACTTGCGCGTAATGTTGCAGCACGCAGTTGCCGCTCGATCGACAGTCGCAATGCAAACAACGCGAGGATTCCATCGCCGCTTCCTGTTTCGTGTGTCCGGCGCAGCGATCGCATGGTGACACGCTCGCACTTCCTTTTGCCGACAGGATAAACGCCTTCATCTCGCCCGGGTCGAGCCGGCCCATGATGCTTGAGAATGGCTTTTCCGGTCGGCGTGCGGATTGGCCGCTCAAAAAGCGATCCACGCACGCGGCTGCGGCGCGGCCTTCGGCCATCGCTTTCACCAGTTGCTTCTGCGCGCGCACAGCGCCGCCCGCGGCGAAAACATTCGGAATAGGCGTCAGACAAGAATTCGGGTCGGCCTTGAGCGATGTGCCGGCCATCGGCAAATTCAGTTTGCTCGCGTCGTCCTTGGTAACCTCACCCACGGTGAGGAGTATGGCATCGAACCCGCGCGACAATCCTTCCAGCGTGACGTGATTTCCCAACTCAACGCCCAGCTTGAAAGCGACTCCAAGCCGCGCGAGCAGAGTGAGCTCTGCGTCGAGCAGGCAAGGTAATAGGCCGCCGCCAAACCCGTCGGCCCGGCACCAATGATGGCAATCGATTTTCCCGTGGTCGGTTTGCGCGGGGGCACGTGCGGTTCGGGTTGCTTGGAATCCTGATCCGTCGCGAACTTTTCCATGTCACGAATGGCCGCCGGATCGTCCCAGTTGCCGCGACGGCAGCCCTGCTCGCAAGGATGATGACAAATCCGCCCCAGCACACCCGCCAGCGGCAGAGCTTGCCGCACCGTAGCAATGGCATCGTCCAGTTGACCTGCCTCGATTTGCCGGAGCATCACCGGAATGTTCAACATGAGCGGACACAGCCGATGACACGGTGAGAGGCAATCCCCCACATGATCGCTGAACAAAAGTTCCAGCGCCGTGCGCCGCGCTTCATGGACTTCTTCCGTCTCACTCTCAACCACCATGCCCGGTGCGACCTTGGTGCCACACGATGGCACGAGCTTGCCATTCAACTTCACGAGGCAAACCTGACAGGTGTTCAGCGGTCCGCATTTTTCGAGAAAGCACAGGGTCGGGATGTCGATGGCCAGCTTGCGCGCTGCCGAGAGGACGCTTTCGCCGGGTGAAACCGCGACTGTGCAACCGTCTATCGTGATGGAGAATCGGTTCATGGTGGCGTGAAATCCGAAATCCGAAATCCGAAATCCGAAAGAAGCGCGAAATCCGAAGCCCGAAACTTGCAATCCCGCAGCCATGTCCGTCGGATTTCGGCCATCTGATTTCTTTCGGATTTCGGATTTCGGTTCTTCGGATTTTTCATCTCACCTCCACCGCGTTGTGCGGACAGACCTGTCGGCAGGTGTCGCACCGCGTGCATTTCGCGTCATCAATCACGTGCTGGGCATACGGTGTCATCGGAATCGCGTTCACCGGACAATTCTGAGCGCAGATAGTGCAGCCCGTGCAGTCGGTGTTGATCATGTAATGAATGAGCGCGGTGCATTTGCGCGCTGGACAGCGCCCCGCGATGTGCGCTTCGTATTCGTCGCGGAAATAGCGGAGGGTCGTCAACACGGGATTGGGCGCGGTTTTTCCGAGGCCGCACAGGCTGCCCGCACCGACCTGGACGGCCAGGCGCTCCAGTTCTTCGAGATGTTGCCGTGTTGCTTTGCCGGTGCACAGACGATCGAGGATATCGAGCATCCGCTTCGTGCCAATGCGGCAGAACGTGCACTTGCCGCACGACTGGTCCTGGGTGAACTGGAGGAAATACCTCGCGATGTCCACCATGCAGTTCGTGTCGTCGAGCACCACCAGACCGCCGCTGCCCATGATGGCGCCCACATCCCGCAACGATTCATAATCCACCGGCGTGTCCGCTAGTCGCGCGGGCACACAACCGCCACTCGGCCCGCCGATTTGCACCGCTTTGAAGCGATGTCCCTCGCCGGCACCGCCGCCAATCTCCTCGACGATCTCGCGGATGGTCGTGCCCATCGGAACTTCGATGAGTCCGCCGCGACGAATCTTTCCCGCCAACGCAAATACCTTTGTGCCTTTGCTCTTTGCCGTGCCGATCGCCGCGAACTTCTCCGCGCCGTTGCGAATAATCCAAGGCACGAGCGCCAGCGTCTCAACGTTGTTGATGAGTGTGGGTTTGCTCCACAAACCTTTCTCCGCGGGAAACGGCGGTCGCAACTTCGGCATCCCGCGTTGACCCTCGACCGACGCAATCAGGGCCGTCTCCTCGCCGCAAACGAACGCGCCAGCGCCTTCAAAGACGGAGAGCTTCAAGGGAAAGTCGGGGAAGTCCCGCTCACCTTGACCCTCTCCCCCTCGGCGGGGGAGAGGAGACAGCCGTTGCCCGGCTTGTGGTTTCTCCTCAGTCGTCTGGCCGTCGTCGGTCACAGTTGCGCGGGAAGACAGAGGAAGATTCTCCCTCTCCCCTTCAGCAGGGGAGAGGGCCGGGGTGAGGGGATCATTCGGAGTTGAATGTTGGATGTTGGATGTTGGATGTTCCTCATTCCTGAGCCATCCGCGCTTTTCCAATTCCGCAATCGCCGCGCGCACCCGTTTGACCGCGAGTGGATACTCGTGACGAATGTAGAAAATACCTTCGTGCGCCCCGACCGCCACCGCCGCAATCGCCAGCCCTTCGATGACGCGGAACGGAAACGATTCGAGAATCATCCGGTCCATGAACGCGCCCGGGTCGCCCTCGTCGCCATTGCAAATGACGTATTTCGATTCGCCCGGTTGCTGTGCGACCACGCGCCACTTTTGCCCGCTAGGGAATCCCGCCCCGCCGCGCCCGCGCAAGCCGGATCGTTCGATCGTTGAGATGATTTCATCCTGTGAAAAAGCCGGGACAGTTTCATGTTGCATATGCAACATAAACTTGTCCCGGTGTTGGAAGCCGGGAGTTGGCACTTTACCCAAACACTTTGCCAGCGCCGCAAATCCGTCGTGCGCGAGGTACTCGTCAAGATCCAGTGGATCAAGTTTTCCGAAATGCTCCGTGGCGATGTGAACCTGCTTGTCGAGAAACGCGCGCACGTTCGGGTCACGTTTGCTCATCGAGAAACGCTGGACGCCGCGCTGTTCACGCGAATCGTCGAGCAACAAACTGTCGAGCGCGCGAATCCAGACACGGGACGCGCGGCGCAGGAATCCGCGCGGTTTGAAATGCCGTTGCACCAGCGCGCGCGCTTGCGCCGCAGTGAGGTCCGCGTAAAATGTGCCGGGTTTCCCCGACTCAGCCACTTCGATCATGGGTGTGCGATGGCACATGCCCACGCAACCGACGCGCTTGACCACCACCTTGCCACCGCAAGCTGACGTGCTTTCGTTCAGGGCATGAAACAACTTGTCGCTGCCTTTCGCCATGCAACACGAACCCAGCCCGACGTGAATCTCCGCCACACTGCCATTGCGTTCGCGATGGGGAACTGCCTCCGTGGACGGGGTTGCGTTCGACCCGGCCTGCAGCGCCAGGAATTCACGCATGGCTTCGGCCACGCTCTCGGCGCTGGTGTGACCCAACGTCGTCCCGCCCACTTTCACCACGGGCGCAAGGGTGCAGGTGCCGAGACAAGCTACCTGTTCGATTGTAAATTCACGATCGTTGTCCGTGTCTGCGCCGTCGGGAATGCGCAGATGCCGGCGCAGCGCGTCTTCGACGCGTTCCGCGCCTGAGACGTGACACGCCGTGCCGCGGCAGACGCGCACGATGTGTTTACCGGCGGGCTGCATCCGGAACATGTCGTAGAACGAAGCGACGCCGGCAATGGCAGCGGGAGTGATCTCGGTCGCCGCACAAACGCGGCGCAGGGCCTCCTCCGGCAGATAGCCGTAATGCTCCTGCAACGCCTGCAGAATCGGTATCACCGCCTCTGGCGTTCGTCCCACGCGCGTCACCACCTCGTCCGTAAATGTCAGTTCAACAGGCATGAATCAAAATCCGAAATCCGAAGTTCAAAATCCTAAATCGGCATCAGGATTTATCCTCATTTCTTTTCTCCCAGGCACCACAGGTTTGTTTTTCCGCGCAAGAAGATGCGTCCCTTTGCAAACGCCGGGCTGGCCAGGAATTCATCTGCCAGCGTGCTGCGTGCGACCTCCTTGAACTGGCGCCCGGCTTCGACCACCACCGAGACGCCTTTTGTGCCAAGCACCAGCAACCGATCTCCCACGATACTCGGCGAGGATTGCACTTCCATTTCGAGGTCCTTCTCCCAAACTTTTTTGCCATCCTTCGCGTTGAAGCACATCAACACGCCACTGCTGGTCACGGTGAAAACCAATTCGCCATTGCTCGCCGGACTCGTGACATCGGGAATGTTGTCCTCAGCGGTCCAGACAATGTGCGACTTCGTAACGTCGCCCGCGCCGTCGGGGCGAAGGGCGACGAGCTTCACCGACGGGTTGACGACGATGACGAGTCCGCCCGCGAAGATCGGCGAAGGCGTGACTTCGCCTTCCAGCAAATCCGCACGCCAGAGTTCGTTGCCGTCTGTCAGCGAATAGCTGATGACGTGCGGCAGCGCGAGGGTGATGATCTGCGTTTTTCCCGCCGCCTCAATGATGATGGGTGTCGCCCACGAGCCATGCGTCGGTTTGCTCCGTTCCCAAAGCGGACGTCCAGTGGTGCCATCGAACGCGAACAGTTTCGAGCCGCCGGGCGCGCCTTCGTCCTGATCTAGTTGCACAATAAGGTGGCCCGGCCAGATGGCTAGTGAGGTGGCGTGGCCGTACATGTTTTTGGGCACGCCGATGTTTTTTGACCAGACGGATGCGCCCTCGAGCGTGAACGCAGCGAGGTCGCCGTTGGCAAAGATGGCGAACACGCGGCGACCGTCGCAGGCCATCGTGGGTGAGGCGTAGCCGGTCATCTCGGAAATTTCCGGTTGCTTCGCCGGTGTGCCGGGCACATTCGTGACGCCGCGCTGCCAAAGCATCTGCCCGCTTTGCGCATTGTAACACAAAACAAAGCGCGCAACCTCGTCACCACCCGAAAGAAAAACGCGATTGCCCCATACAATGGGCGATCCGTGGCCGCGGGCGGGGACGGATGATTTCCATGCAATGCCGGCGCCGAGTTTTTCGTCCCAGCTCACGGGCAGGTTGGTCTGGTCGGAGACACCGCCTGCGGCAGCTCCTCTGAATCGCGGCCAGTTGGCTTTGAATTCTGCGAGTGAAACACCGCCCCCAACAGCTTCATCGGGTGAGCCGCGCCCTAGCAATTTGTCCAGTTCAAGCTTTGATTCCGGCAACGGCGAACTCGTCGTGAATGCAAGTGTTGCCAGTCCGGCCACCACCACCGCACTTAAGACCGTCACCGACCAGCGCGAGCGGGTGGATACTTGCCGCGCTTGTGTCGCGGCGTCGATTTTCAACCTCGGCATCGGCGCCAGTGCCTGGAGTTTTGCGGTTTGTTTGGCCGCCAGCAACATCACTGCCATGCCGCCCACCAGCAACCAGCCACCGGTGCGATTGAGCGAAAGCCGGCGCACGTAACGCTGGCGGAATTCCAGATCGAGCCGGCGAATATCCGTTTTAATCGTTTCATCGGCTGGTGCGGCGCGGAGTTTTTCCTTCAGCGCAAGTAGTTGTGGTGATTTCCACGGATCACGCTCGGCCGCGACGGAGTGTTGATAGAGCAGGTAACCGCAAACGAATAGACAGAATACCGCCGCGATCCAGATTGTGCCAACAATGGGGCGAACAACGGCAGAGTTTGGAGTTTCGGCTTTAGCCGGTTCGGTGACCGCTGGCGAACGTCCGACCTCCTGATGGCGGCACTCCAAATCGCCGGCGCTCGTTGGTTTCTGCATCGAGACCATACGTCATTTCGCGGCAGCAGCGAGCTGCGCGGCATTTCGCGCAGGCAGTTCGCTGGCCGGCATCTGGCCAATGCGGACCAACTCCTGTGGACACGAGCGGAAGCAACGCGCGCAGGCGAAGCACGCACCGCGATCTGGTTCGAAGTCTGTCCGTAACGTCCGCAACGAGAGGCTCACCAGCTTGACGCCGATGACCAATCCAACCCAGCCGCCGAACACCACACACGCGAGCCAGAAGCGATGACGCAAGTCGGTTGCGGCTTTCAATAACGCCTCCGGGTCGCGCTCGGCGCGTTGGAGCGAGAGCGCTTCGGGCGTCATCACCCCGTAGTTCGCGGGTGATTTCTGTTGGTTGATGTAGCGCTCGGCGAGTTCAACCGTTGGATTGAGTCTGGCGACGGACACGGAAAGTTCGCCACCAACCCACGCGCCACCGGCGATGAGCACCGGCACGCACAACAGCAACCAACCAAGGTTGCGGCGATCCGCTTTAAGAAATTTGGGTTCGACTGTGCCGGACGAAGGTTCACGCATCGCACCGAAGGGACAGGAGTTTTCGCAGAGCTGGCATTGCGTGCAGATGTCGGGGGTGACGCGCACACGCCACTTGGAGGCGAGCGACGTGAGTTTCAACAACGCGCCATAGGGACACAGGAAACGGCAATAGGGTCGGCCAACGAACATGCCGAGTACGAGCGTCAGTGCGGCGAGAAAAATCAGCAGGCCAGGCCCGTTGAGCCGGAAGATCGGCACGATGGGATCGTAGCGGCAGATGGGAAAGCCCGTGCCGGTAGCGGCGAAGGTCAGACCGAAGCCAAGAAAGATGAACGGCAAGACGCCCAGCGCGTGCTCAAGCCAGAGAGGAACTTTGATGGGTTTGATCAGCAGCAAATCCTGCAACGCACCGTGCGGACAAACGCCCGCGCAGAATGCCCGACCAGCAAACAGCGCGACGATGAGCGGCGCGGCGAAAAACGCGATGACCGTCAGCGGCACGGTGTAGCTGGGTTCGAACAGGCCAAGAATTATGTTCTGCGGCGCACCGATGGCGCAGATGCAGCCTTGTCGCCAAAACCCGAAATAGATCAGCGAAAAAACCGACAGCGCCCAGACTCCACGTCGCGAGCGTTTGCGGTAGATCAACCAAACCGCCACGCCGAGGCACGCGAACAACACGGCGACATCGAGGTATTGCAGCCATTCGGCACGAGCGGCGGGCGTCGTGGTGATCGGCAGTTGGTGGTTCGTCTCGGTGAAGTCAGGCGGTGGGAAACGTTGTTCAGCGATGGCGGATATGCTGGTAAGCTGAACGGCGACAAGCGTGACAACAATTTGGAGCAGCCAAAGTAATTTGCGATTTATGATGTACCATTTACGAGCGAACTGGCGAAAGACGCGTAAATCGTAAATCGTAAATCGCAAATGAGACATTTCCTCCACACGTCGGCTGATACGATGGAGAAGGCGGCTCATGTTCAATGCGTCGTTTTGAGGAGATAGGGTTGACTGACGAGCACGCGACGGAATGCGTCGCCGGGGCAGGTGCGGGCGATGGCGCATTCGTTACAATGAACGCAGCGGTCGTGGCGGATTTGCAGGAACAGCGAGCCGTTGCCAAAACGATTGCAGCCCTCGACGCATTTCGCGCAGCCGATGCAGAGTTTTTCGTCAATGGTGTATTCGTAATACGGGTCTTCAATAAACGTGCGCTTGATGGCGGCGGTGGGGCAAAGCTGATTTTCGGCGGCGGTGGTCAGCGAATTCGGCTCCGGCTCGAAGTAGCCGGTGCAAAGATTGCAATGGCCGCACATCGCGAACGCGTGAACGCACTTCACGGCGGATTGTTCGAGCACGCACTGGGTGGCGCAATTGCTGCAGTGGACGCACTTCGCGGGATCGATCTGCCACACCCAACTCTTCGCTTGACTGCGATTGGCCAGCACTCCACCGAGGGCGCCCAGCCCGGTCATCGCCGCGATGCGCGCGCCGTTGCGCAGGAACGCGCGTCGCGTCGCCGTCGGCTCGGTTGTTGGTTTCTCGCTCATGCCTTGCGTTTCATCACTCGGATGTCGCCGGTAACGAAATCCAAAATGTAAATCCGCCCTTGCGAATCCACGACGGCGTCCAGTCCCCCCGCCGTGCAATCGGAAGGACCGCAAGCTTTGCCATTCTCGGCGAACGATTCCACGCCTGCGACGACGGATTCAAACTGGCCATCGGCGCTGTAAATCTTGACGCGTGGCAAACCTTTCTCGCAGGTGAGGAACTTGCCATCCGGCAGCAGCGCGAGGTTGATGGGGTTGCAACAGCCGCAGAATCCGGTAATGCCCATGGAAACCGTGCCCCATGCGCCTTCGAAATCGCCGTCCGTCGTGTAAGTCTCGATGCGGTGGCGGCCCGGATTGTTAACGCGCAACAATCCGTCGCGCGACATTTCCACATCAAAGAATGGACTGGGAATGATGAAGCCGGGGGTGTTGCGCTCCTTGTCCTTCTCGCCGATGCGGCGGATGAGCTTGCCGGACCTGTCGTAGCGCAAGATCACGCGATTGCCGGCGTCCGCTACGAACACTTCATTCTCCGTCACCCCGAGACCGGTAAACCACGGTTTCTTTCCGGGCGAATCCCAAGTGGCTTTGCGTGTGCCCTTCGCGTCGAACACTTCGATATGGTCGCGCAGGCCGATGAAAATCGTTCTGTCGTTCGCCGGCGCGACGCAGCGCGGCGGGTCGGAAAGCGCAAGCTCACGTCCGCGCTCACCTGAACTGCTCATAAGGGTGACATAATTGCCGGAGCAAACATAAAGCGTGTCGTCAGATCCGATGCCGAGCCGCTTCGCTTCCGGATGAGGAGACTTCCAGCGCGTGGCTTCCTCATAAACAATCAGCTTGGGATCAGTTTTCTCTAGTCGCGAAAGGTCGTAGGCGAAAGGATTGCTGGAAGTTTTTTCCGCCGCTTGACCGCGCTGCGAGGCGATGGCGCTAAGGATCGTAATGGTGCCGACGCTTTGACCGAAGAATTCGCGGCGGGAGGAAAGATGGAATTCGCGTTTCATATTTGATCTTCGCGAGTGGCCTGTTTGGCCGAGAGTGCTTGCGGCAAACCACAATCCTCAAACGCCCCGCAACCGCGGCAGATGCCCTGATTGATACAGGTCTGTCCTAAGAGCTTTCCGCCGCTGCGCTGGATGAGAGTTGCCGACACCGTTGCCACGCCCCCGAGCAGTGCGTAGCGGAATCCGCCCCGCAGGAACTCCCGCCGGTTGGTCACGTTGTCGGACCGTTTTGTCTTCATTGCCGGTGACGGTCTTACAGCCCAAAGCAATCACGCCTCTCACCACGCGAGGAGCGTTGGCCCAGACTTCCCCAAGACTTTGCGTCCGGCCAGAACGAACTGCTTGTGCGGTTTTGGCAAAGTCTGACCCTTTTTTGCCATCGGGGATTTGACTTTGGTCAACGCCGAGGTCGAAATCGGCTAGGGGTGGGGTGAAAAAGGCCAGAGAAAGACCCTCGCTCTATTTTGTCGCCACGTTGAGGCAAACCAGGCGGGTGAGGTCGCGAAGCAGCAGACGGTCGCCGGCCAGCGCCATTGGTGCCCAGGACTCGCGGCCCTTCAGGACTTGCGCCTGGCCCAGCAGGTTGAAGCGCGCGGAAGTGGCTTCGATCAAACTCAACTTGCCGTCCCCATTAAGTGCGAAGATCAAATCTCCGACCATGAGGAAAGAACCCAGGCCGAAAGTTTCTCCCGGACCGCTCGCCCACACGACTTTTCCATCCAGGCCGAGACAGACGAATCGGCCATCCGCGCGAACTCCGTAAAGATGGCCGTCCTTGAAAAGTGGTGTGTGCTGTGTCGCACCGAAAACGTCGGGTGTGAGTTTGAAAAGTGTCCGCGTCGCGACCTTCCCGCTTTCCTCGACCAACTGAAGCATCAGGCTGCCGGCGTTGTAGCCGCCGGTGAAAAAGATTTTGCCGTCAGGCAACGGCAAGGGCGAGGGCACCGTGGCGATGCTGATTTTCCAATCGCTGGTCTCAAACAGCTTCGAACCATCCTTGGCATCGATGCCGACCACGCCGCCGCTGGCGCAATAGACGTAGAGTTTTCGCCTCGCGAATTCCATTGGCATCACGGACGAGTGCGTCATTTTCCAAAGCCGCGTATTCGGCGTTCGCCACAACGGCTGGCCGGTTGCGATGTCCAGCGCGAGCAGGAGCGCGTCTTTGCCACCCGGCGCCAGGATGACTTGCTCGCCGTCCACGAGCGGGCATTGGCCGGCGTACCATTCGGGCACGGTCGCGCCGTAATCGTTGACGAGGCTGGCGCTCCAGCGCAGTTCGCCGGTCGCGGCATCGAGGCACAGCCCGTTGCACTTGGAGTCGAGCGCGACGACGAATTTGTCCGTGACGACGGGCACGGTGCGCGTCATGCCGTGGTTGCGTTTGATGGTGAGAGGATAAGCGAAGCGCCAGATTTCCTTGCCATCGTTTAACGAGAGACAACGCAGCGCGCTCTGTTTCGCCTCGCGATCGTAGTCGAGGAGATAAAGGCGGCCCTTGCGAATAGCGACTCCGGCATAGCCTTCGCCTACGTCCAGCGCCCAGAGTTCGCGCGGCGGAGCACCGGTCCAGTCGCGGGAGAGATTGGCGAAGTCGGGAGAGATGCCGTCGCGATTCGGCCCGCGAAACTGCGGCCAGGTGCCCGGTTGATCAGAGGATTGGCCGGCACCGGGAATGAGTTTGCCCGCGAGAACGGGGTTGGCTCCGCCGCGTTCGCCTCCGGGTGCGGCATCCGTGCCCGGAATGCGCAGCTTGAGCGCCGCGCCCGTGTGCGAGTTCCACCAAAGCGCCAGCGCCATCAACCCGGTCAAGGCGGCCAGCACGGGCAAGAGGGCGATGAATCTCTTGTAATTGCCCTTCATCAATCACGCAACAACGCTGGCGCAAATGACGAACCGAGCTGATTTCTCAGGTTCATGGTTTGGGCCGGAGCCCGTACCGCTTTTGGAATTCTGCTCTTTGCGCGTCGGTTTGCGGATTTTGAATCGCCGGCTGTTGCACGCCCGTTTCCTGAGCCCCGACCAGCGTCGTCGCGGCGTTGAAGACCCCTCCCACGACGGTTTCTTCTTTGTCCGGCAAGGCCACGTAAATCTTGCCCGGGAGGGTGTTCGACACGGTCAACTGGCCGAACTCGAGTTTGAGGGCGAACCCGGTGAAGAACACTTTCTCCTGTGCCGCATATTTTGGATTTGTTTTCCAAATCTTGGTGACCCGGCTGATCGGCGTCCCTCTCATATCCTGGGACACTGTCCAAGTCTGGCCAGTGGGGCTGTCCGTCGGCTTCAGTTGCAAATTCACGCGCAACCCGCGATCCGGTGTCTGTCCGGCGCCCTGCCGCATGCTCAACACATAACCGCCCGCCACCTGGTCAAGCCGCACCATATCCGGCACAAAATTCGTTCCCGCAATGCTGCCATTCACTTTCCCTTCCGAGATTTTGGCTTGAGCGACATCGAGAGTATAAACCGGCGCGGTCATTGGCACCTCTTTCGGTGGGGGCGGGGGAGCCGCCTCCGGCGGGGCGGCCGCTGCGCTTTTGTCCGTCGCGGGCGGTGCCGCGGCGGCCGACTCATCCGCGGCTTTGTTCAAGAAGGGGATGTGTGGACGAAGATAAGGCCAGGCCACCCAGCCGGACGCCAGCGCCGCCACGATGACCACTCCGATGATCGCATACCGAACGACGGGGTTTTGTCGCTTGGCCTGTGGCTGTTGGAGGTTTCTTATGGGAATTCCCCTGCCACTTGAGGGGCGGGGTACCTGAATGGCACCCGCGGAAAGATTGGTGCCACCGGGCACACTCACCAGTTGTTTACCCAAAGATTTCGCGCCGACCTGGGGGGCGGTGCCTTGGGCTTCGGGCACGATCATTGGCGCTTTGCAAAGGGGACACTCGATTTGCTGGCCGCCCCACGCATCATCCGCTTGCACAGGTTGTTTGCAGGAGGGGCAGTCGAAGATTATGTCAGCCATAAAACTTGTTCTATTTGTCAGTTACGTCCAGTTGCCAGCATAGAGCCTTGAAACTTTTTGCAAAGCCAATCTAGGACATCAACCAAAAACGACGTCAAGCAAAAGCCTTCTTCGTGGCTCGTGAGCATGGCCCTTTTCCTCGGGGTGGTCAGGAAAAGTTTTCCAGGATTAATTTTCTGATTGGAAAAGGTCATTCTTAATCCGTACGATGCGCATTGAGATATCCAGGCATTGAGCCAACGCGGGTAGGCGTGAATGGAAATATAATCTGATCTCAGAGCGAGGCGGCGTGAGCTTCGGGTGCGAACCCGAAACAAGTCGAACACCACTATGGACACTATGACTAAAGGTAACCCGTTGGGGAACACCAAGGCATCCTCGGCCTTGACGCCTCCGCAATTTGACACCGTGGAGGCGGAACGGAAACATCGCAAACAGCGGCTGGCGGCGGCCTTTCGGTTGTTTGCACATTTCGGTTATGACGAGGGGTTGGCGGGACACATCACCGTCAGAGACCCCGAACACACCGACCGGTTCTGGGTCAACCCGCTCGGAGTTCATTTTGCGCACATGACCTCGGCTGAGTTGGTGCTCGTCAGCCACGAGGGGAAAGTGATGGAGGGCGATCAACCGGTCAATGCCGCCGCCTTCGCCATCCATTCATCCATTCACAAGGCGCGATCTGATGTGATTGCCGCCGCCCACGCCCACTCCATTCACGGGAAAACTTGGTCAACGTTCGGACGTCTGCTCGACCCCATCACCCAGGACGCCTGCGCCTTTTATGAAGATCATGCGGTGTTCGATCACTACAGCGGCGTGGTCAATGAAACTTCCGACGGCGAGCAGATCGCCAGCGCTCTGGGCGGCAAAAAGGCGGCGATTCTGAAAAACCACGGCTTGCTGACCGTGGGCAAATCCGTGGACATCGCCGCGTGGTTTTTCATTTCGATGGATCGCTGTTGCCAATCGCAGCTACTGGCGGAGATGGTTGGCAAACCGTCACACATTCCCCATGAGGTGGCGATCAAGACCCGCGATTTCATCGCCTCCGACCTGGCGGCGTGGGCTAGTTTTCAGCCGTTGTATCAATTCATCACCCGCAAGCATCCCGACCTGCTGGCCTGAGCGAAGCAACTGACCTTACCGCTGGCGTTCGCGACGGGTTCGACTCAATCCATCAATAGATGGATGCCGCATAAACCGGCAGCTTCGCCCGCAGCAGCAGTTGACTCAGCGCAGCTCTTTCACTTTCAAATTACGGAACTCAATGTGGTAGCCTTCCCCTTCCAAGCCGAGGTAGCCTTTCTCGCGGCCACAATCCTCAAACTGACAAGTGACCGCACCGTTGATCCAAAGAGTCAAAACCTTGCCCCGCGCGGTCAATTCCAGCGTGTTCCATTCGCCGGCAGGTTTCACACGCATGTCCGTAACCTGCTTGCTCAAGTTGAACGATTTCTTTTGGTCGTTCGTGCCCGGCGTCTGGCCAAACAGGAAGCCGTCTTTGGCATCGCCGAATTGAGCCTGATGCCAGATCGCGCCGTCCTTGGAATTGCGGACGTAAGCACCGCTGTTGTAACCCGACTTGCCATCGATCTTGGTGTAGCGAAACTCGAAATGAAAAATGGCGTCGCCGATTTCGCGGTCGAACAGGAGCATGTCATGACCGCCGTCTCCGTCGCAGATCAAAGCCTTATTGTCGCCATCCACATGCCACTGTTCTCGTCCCAGTTGGCCAGTGGGCGGTACGGGCACGCGAAACCAGCCTTTGAGGCCAGCACGCGGAAGAATGTCCAACCAACCCTGCGGGTCGCTTTCCAGCTTGCTCTTGGTTTCCGCACCTTGGGCCGGAACGACGCAGAGAAGATTCGCCGCCACTACGAAGGTGGTGGTGATTACTTGGAAGGCTTTGCGCAGTTTGTTGAGCATGGATGAAGCTAGGCAATCGATTTCTGAAAAGCAACAGCCGAAAGCCGGCTGGGCAACCGACCTCAGACAACCTTGCCGACGACGAGCTTTGAGCGGTGACGGAACCGGAGTTTGATGCGCTCTGCCAAGCATTGCATCAGGCGGACTTGGAGGAATCAGATTTGCTCTGTGGGAAACGGGTTGTCTGCGGACACCGTGGGCCTTCTTCAAACGAACTGCTTTAAGTTTGCCGGTCGCGAGCATTGATTGTATGCGTTTGTCATGAAGATAGTCCTGGCGTGTCCCTTGGGCCTCGCGCTCGTTACTGCGTTCAGCGCGGGCGCGATTTCTGTGCGGGCCGCGACACCTGCCACCGACATCACCGTCGCCGCGTACTACTTTCCAAATTATCATCCCACCGACCCGCGCAACGCCAAGGCGCATGGCCAGGGCTGGAGTGAGTGGGAAATCGTCAAGGCCGCTCGGCCGCGCTTCCCCGGCCATCAACAGCCCAAGATTCCTCTCTGGGGTTACACCGACGAATCCGATCCGAAGGTCATGGCGCAAAAGATCGCCGCTGCCGCCGACCACGGCATCGACGTGTTCATCTACGACTGGTATTACTACAACGACGGTTTGTTCCTCGAACGCGGTCTGGAGAAGGGTTTCTTCGGCGCGACGAATCGGAATCGTCTCAAGTTCTGCCTCATGTGGGCCAACCACGATTACACAGAAATTTTTCCGTTCAAACCGAAACTGGGGAAAGCCCCGCTGCTGTACCCCGGCAAGGTCACGCCCGAGACCTTTGACCGGATGACGGATTACATCATCGCCACTTACTTCAAACACCCGGCGCACTGGCTCATTGAGGGTCGGCCGTATTTCTCGATCTACGACGTGGGCATGTTGATCGGCAGCTTCGGCTCCGTTGGCAACACGCGGGTCGCGCTCGACCGTTTCCGCGCCAAGACCCGCGCGGCTGGTTTCCCCGGCCTGCATCTCAACGCGGTGGTGTGGGGAACACCCATCCTTCCGGGTGAGTCCGCGCCCGCCGATTGGAAGAAACTGGTGACCGAACTCGGCTTCGACAGCCTGACCTCCTACGTGTGGACGCATCACGGGGCGCTGCGGGAGTTTCCCGTGTCGCAATACGTCGAAGGCCGCGACCGGTACTTCCAGCACTGGGAGAAAATGCTGCACGACTTCCCGCAGCCCTATTTCCCAAACGTGTCCATGGGCTGGGACTCCAGCCCGCGCACGGACCAGAGCGAACCGTTCACAAATGACCATCCTTATCCATTCACGCCGATCCTCGTCGGCAACACACCGGAACAGTTCCGTGCGGCTTTGCAAATCACAAAGGACCGTCTGCTGGCCGCGTCCACGGCCCCAAAAGTCGTGACGATCAATTCGTGGAATGAATGGACCGAAGGCAGTTACCTCGAACCCGACACGGTGAACGGGATGAAATACCTCGATGCCGTCCAGGCGGTCTTCGGCACGAACCAGTCGATTCCTGTAAAGCCTGGTCGTTGACTCTGGCCGCGCGGTAAAGCTCTCGTCCGCTATTACTTTATCCCAGACTTCTCCGCGCCGGTTTGGTCTATTCCTCATCTTTCGTGGTCAAAGGTCGAAGGTGTCTTTGCTTTACGATGACGCGCAGCTTCACCTTCTGTTCGATTTCTGCCTCAACCCAGGAATTTGGGCCACGGCTTCCGAGATTCCGCTTGCGCCCGCCCTTCCCTGACCATCATAGTTCGGTGGCTCGCAACAACCCGCGCGGTTCGCCGCATGAACCGACCCGAAGGCAGCTTCACCACCGGTGGGCGCGACACGCTGTTGACCAGATTGTCAGCAACCAAACCTCTATGAAAACGAAAGCCATCAGCTTCACCCTCGGTTATCTGCTGGCCGCCTCTCTGGCCTGCCACGCCGCGGAATCGCTTCACCCGCTTTGGCAAATTGGCCAGGCCGATCAACGCGCCGCCGAGTTCGCCCTGTCGCCCAGCAACTACCCTGCGTTCCTGCAACAATTCGGCAGTCCGGATCACGCCTATTACGTCGGGGTTTCCAAACCGGAAAGCGACTGGCCTTACGTTTTGCCCGGGCCGTCGGACGGCTGGGGTGGCAGCAGCGGTGGCGGGCGCTGGGATCAGATGAACACGCTGCCGATCGGCTTCGTTCTGGCCCAGGCGGCGACCGCGGACCACTGCAAGCTCGTCCTCAACATCGCCGACACGCGCCCCGAACGTCCACCACGGCTGCGCATCACGATCAACGGAACGGTTTTTAATCGCGAGCTGAGTCCGGGAGGCAGCGAAGATTCATTGCGCGGCCACTTGGGGTCGGCGAAGCCGCAGGTTGTGGAGGTGGAGTTTCCCGCCACGCTCCTCAGGCCGGGCTACAACGAAATCGCACTGCGCAGCACCGGCGGGAGTTGGCTGGTGTTTGATGCGCTGCGATTGGAAGTCCCATCAGAGGTCAGGCTCGCTTCGCCAGCGAACACTGTTATCCGGTCTGTGACAACGACTGCGTATGCGGTATCCGCTAAAAAGAATATGCCCGCGACCATCCGCTTGGAAGTCTTCCGGGCCAGTTCACCGGGCAGGCTAAAGGTTGAAGTTGAAAGCGGAGGTTCGCAGGAATTGGATACACAACCCGGCCTGCAGGTTTTTGAAATTCCGGCACCGACCTCGGCGCCAGGGAAGGGCACGCATTTCCACGTGAGCGCCGACGGCCAATTGCTGCACGAATCGCAATTGAACTTGCGCGCATCACCGCCCGCCGCACCGGCCGATTACGTGGACGTGTTCAAAGGCACGGCCCATTCGCGCTGGATGATTGGCCCCGGCCCATCGCTTCCGTTCAGCATGGTCAAAATCTCTCCCGACAACCAGACCGCCGGTTGGTGTTCGGGCTACGAGTATTCAATCGAGCAGATTGATTGCTTCAGCCACATCCACGAATGGACGATGGCCGGGTTGGGCATGATGCCGACCCTCGGCCCGCTACGCACTAAACCGGGCCTTGACGGTACCGGGTACAGCTCACGTTTCAACAAGGTGACGGAGCGCGGCGGCATCGGCTTTTACGAGGTGCTGCTCAAAGACACGGGCATTCGCGTCGCGTTGACCGCCTCTACGCGCGCCAGCTTGCAGGAGTACACCTTCCCGGCCAGCGATCAGGCGCGGGTGATTTTCGATTTCGACATTCCGACCGAATACAAAATCCATGTGCTCGACGCCAAGGTGCGCCGCACCGGGCCGGCGGAGATTGAGGGCACGATTCAGACCGATGTTCCGGAAGTTCATTACAACGGCGATCAGCGCTATGACCTTCACTTCGTCACCCAATTCAGCCGGCCTTTCGACAGCCTTGGAGGATGGCAAGAGGAGGAGGTCTTTTCCAACGCCCCGTCGCTCAAGCTCGTGGGCGACTGCGGCGCATTTGTGGAATTCAAAACGCGCGGCGCGGAAAAGGTGCTGGCGCGCACGGGCATCTCCCTCGTCAGCGTGGCCAACGCGCGCTTGAACCTGGAGCAGGAACTGGCCAAGCCGTTCGGTTGGGACTTCGCGGCCGTGGTTCAGAATCAGCGGCGCGTTTGGAACCAGATTTTCGACCACGTGGAAATCCAGACGCCCGACGCGCGCGAAAAATGCCGCTTCTATTCGAACCTTTATCGCGCGTTGTCGGGCCGGAACACCTGGAGCGACGTGAACGGCGAGTGGACAGATCCCGACGAACGCACTCAGAAGCTCACGGACCCGGACACAGTCATGCTGGGCTGCGACGCCTTTTGGACCACGTTCTGGAATATGAACCAGGTGATGAACCTGCTCGCGCCCGAATGGTCCGCCCGCTGGGTGAAGTCCGAGCTTCAGCTTTATGACAAGTGCGGCTGGTTATCGAAAGGCCCCGGCGGCTTGGAATACATCAGCGTCATGGTGGCCGAGCACGAAATCCCGCTGATGGTTGCCGCATATCAGCACGGCGTCAAAGGCGTGGATCGCCAAAAAGTGCTGGAGGCGGCGGTCAAAATGCAGACGACGTTGCCACAATTGTATCCGGGTGGTGGTGCGGTCGGCAACGAGAACCTGGAGAATTACCTGAAGCATGGTTACGTGGCGAGCGACGGGCCTGTGGTGCAAGGCAAGACCAAAGGGGAATGGCGAATGGCGTGGGGTTCCAACACCTACGAGTATTCCTACGACGACTGGTGCGTGGCGCAACTCGCTCTGGCGCTCGGACGCAAAGACCTCGCCGAGCAGTTCCTGAAACGCTCGCGGAGCTGGCGCAATAGTTTCGATGTGGAAACCGGTTTTGCGCGACCGCGCAAGGCGAACGGCGAATGGGTGACGCCCTTTGATCCCTATCACACGCCGGGTTTTGTAGAAGGCAACGCCTGGCAATACACCTGGTTCGTGCCGCAGGACGTGCCGGGTTTGGTGAACGTCATGGGCCGCGACCGTTTTGTTAGCCGGCTGAACGAGGCGTTTGAAAAATCAGCTCCGACGCGCTTCAACGCCGCGGGCGAGCGCTTCGCCGACTTCCCAATCAATCAGGGCAACCAAACCACGATGCACGTCGCCTGGCTGTTCAACTGGGCCGGACAACCCTGGATGAGCCAGAAGTGGGCGCGGGCAATCCTCGGCGCCTATTACGGCCACAATCCCGCCGACGCCTACCTCGGTGACGAAGACCAGGGGCAGATGAGCTCCTGGTTTGTAATGTCTTCGCTCGGATTGTTCCAGACCGATGGCGGTTGTCGCGTGAATCCGATTTACGAAATCGGCAGCCCGCTTTATCCAAAGGTCGTTCTCCATCTCTCCAAGGAACACTACGGCGGGAAGACCTTCACCATCACTGCCAGGAATGCTTCGAAACAAAACCGCTTCATCCAATCCGCCCGGCTCAACGGCAAACCACTGAACCAGTGGTGGCTTCGGCAGAAAGAAATTCTGCAAGGCGGGCGCCTGGAACTTGAACTGGGTCCGGCGCCAAACAGGGAATGGGCGAAAGGGTGTCCCTTGCCGGACTGATCGGCAAGTAGCGAAGTGTGCTTGGGAAGAGCAAGGCCGTGAGTGGGTTGAACTTGCAAGCTTGCTCGTAGGCTCAGTCGCTTATACGCGCGGACGCGACTAGTTCGTGGATCATCCCTTTACGCTCGAACTCGCGGGCTTCGGAAACACCGCTCGAATTGCCTGAGTTGAATTTTCCAGATGCTTTCTCAATCCCAAACCGTTAATCTCCCGCCATGCTGATCCGGCTGATCTTCATCGTCGCGTTGCTTGTCGCAAAGCCAGGCCCGGCCCGCGGCGATTTCTACGTCGCGCCGGCCGGCACCGATGCAAACCCCGGCACAAGATCAAAACCGTTTGCCACGCTCGAACGCGCCCGGGATGCGGTGCGCGTGCGCAAGGTCTCCCAAAGCGCATTTCCGGAAAAGACCACCATCTGGGTGCGCGGCGGCGACTACTTTCGCACCAATGCATTTGAACTCACGACCGCGGACTCCGGCACCACCGACGCCCCAATTAGTTGGTGCGCTTACAAGAATGAACGCGTTCGCCTGCTCGGTGGGCGCACCTTGACGGGCTTTGCGCCCGTCGCTGATGCGAAGGTGCTCGCGCGACTTGACCAGCAGGCGCGCGGTCAGGTGGTCCAACTCGACCTCCGCGCGCTCGGGATCACGAATTTCGGCGAAATGAAATCGCGCGGCTTTGGCCGGCCCGCGGTGCCGGCGCATTGCGAGCTGTTCTTCGACCACCGGCCAATGACGCTCGCCCGCTGGCCGAACGAGGGTGAGTTCGCCAAGATCGCGGGTTACCCCGCGGCTTCTGACCGCAAGGATGAACACGGCGGCAAACTCGGCGAATTGCCGGGCGGTTTTCTCTATTCCGGGGATCGTCCGCGCCGTTGGCGGGACACGAGCGATCTGTGGGTTCACGGTTATTGGGCCTACGACTGGGCGAACTCCCACGAGAAGGTCGCTTCTCTCGATGTCGAGCAACGACTCGTCAAGACTGCGCCGCCGCACGGGAATTACGGTTTTCGTAAGGACCAGCGGTTCTATTTCCTCAATGTGCTGGAAGAACTTGATCAGCCGGGCGAGTGGTTTCTCGATCGCAAAACAGGCGTGCTTTATTTCTGGCCGCCAAAAACCGACGCGGCGCAAATGGGCAAGCGAACCGCTGCCGCCGCGCGTGAAACCGTCCTCTCTCTGCTCGACCAGCCGCTGCTCAGGCTCACGGACGTTTCGCATGTCAATTTCCAAGGTTTCGCACTCGAAGCGACGCGCGGCAACGCCGTCGAGATTCACGGCGGGACGAGTAACCGAATTGCGGGTTGTCTCATCCGCAATGTCGGCGACAGCGGCGTGGTGATGGCCGGCGGCACGGGTCACGGTGTGGTGAGTTGCGACGTGTTTGACACGGGCGACGGAGGCGTGTCGTTGACGGGTGGCGACCGCCAGACGCTCACACCTGGCGGACACTTCGTCGAGAACTGCCACTTCCAGCGCCTGGGCCGCTGGTCCAAATGCTATGTGCCGGCGGTGGCGATGACCGGCGTCGGCCTGCGCGCGTCGCACAACCTCATCCACGACCATCCGCACTGCGCAATCCTGTACTGGGGCAATGATCACGTGATGGAGTTCAACGAGATTCATCACATCGCGCTGGAGACCGGCGACGTGGGCGCGATCTACACCGGCCGCGACTACACGTTTCGGGGGAACAAGGTCCGCTACAATTTCATTCACCACACCGGCGGGGTGGGGATGGGTTCTATGGGTGTTTACATGGACGATTGCGTCAGCGGCACGGAAGTTTTCGGAAACGTGTTCTACAAAGTCCACTGGGCCATGTTCATTGGCGGCGGGCGCGATCACCGCGTGGAGAATAATTTGTTTGTGGATTGCGATCCGGCGGTGCGCGCCGATGGCCGCGGCCTCGACAAATCGCCCGTGTGGCATGGCATGGTGGACGACACGATGCGCAAGCGGCTCGCCGAAGTGCCGCTGGCGCTCTATCGCCAGCGCTATCCGGAAATGAAGTCACTCGACCGCTATTACGGCCCGCCCGAAGGCCCGGCGATTACCGGCGAAGCGTTCAAGGGCGTACCGCCGGACGACAACGTGGTCGTGCGCAACGTCTGCGTCGGCAAATGGCTCGAAGCCGGCTGGCACGCAACGGCGGGGATGTTGCGACTCGAAAACAATCTCACGAACGCGGCGTCGAGTCTGATTGTGTCACCCAACGAGCAGTCGCGCGCGCCGGACTTCGAGTTGAAGAAGGATTCACCAGCCTGGGCGTTGGGGTTCCGGCGCATTCCCGTCGAGCAGATCGGCCTGCGCGAGGATGAATTGCGTCGCGGACTGCAGCGCTTATCTGGTGCGGTCTCGCCATGAGTTTATGAGGCCGCTGCATAACCTACCGAGCGACCGGAACACTCTCGGAGGTTGCAATGCCTTTTCGCTCTTCCCCTCGGCATTGGTATCGACTCAAATTTGTAAACGGCTTTGCAAATGGGAATCGGCCAGCGTAAACAACTGACTCCACTTGTTACGGCGACATCTATAGCATTGAACGAAACGCAACTTCCATCAAATGAAACCAGTCATCCAACGTCATTCCGCCTTCGGGAGAATCTCCAGACGCGGGTTCCTGAGAGCGAGCGGAGCAACGGTGGCAATCATCTCTGCCGCTGGCGCTTTCTCCGCAGAAGCCCAGCCCACGACGATTTTACCGTCTCCGGCAACCGGCAGTCCAAGCAAGCCAGGCGACACATACGAAACCCAAGCCAAGGGCATTCGCATTTTGCCCGGACAATGGCGGCCCCATTATCCCTGGGAGCAGATTGCGTGGATCAGCCCGGCGTGGCCCAGCCAGGATTACATCTGGTTGGATTTTCCCGAAGCGATCTTCACCAGCCAGGGACTCCTTTATTTGAGCCACGTGAATCCGGGGATCGATGCCGTGTTCCCGGATTTGCCGAAAGTGCCGTGGCGAGAAGTGCCGAATGGAATCGCGTTCGATCGGCAACTGCCCAACGGCGTAAGTTTCGGCGGAAGCGTGACGAAGCAAAACGACACGCGCGTTGCGCTCGAGTTGCATCTCAAGAACGGCAGCGCCCGGCCCCTAAGAAACATTTCGTTGCAGACTTGCGCGTTTCTGCGCGGCATCCGGGAATTTTCCGACTACACGCGCGACAACAAGTTTGTGCATGTGCCGGAGACGGGCTGGATTCCGTTGAGTCAGGCGGTGACACTGAAAGGCGGGTCGAGTCCTTACCGGGTCGGCTGGCGCACCAGTGGCAAGCCGGTGGCAGACTGGCCCGTCATGGTCACGCGCTCCAACAAAGTTGAGCGTTGGGTCGGCATGACCTGGCACAAAGACACGCTCTCACTGATCGGCAATCAAAATCACCCGTGCATGCACGCCGATCCAAAGTTCAAGGATTTGGAGCCGGGCGAAGCGGTGGTCATTCATGGGACAATCTTTTTCTTCGAAGGCAAGCTGGCGGACTTTGATTTTGCGAAAGAGGCAGGGGTATGAATCGCCTACCGCAGCCGCGCGGCTCGTCCCTGATCAATAAACCAGAGATGAAAACGAAACCCCCTCCAACCCGTGCGGTTCCGGCAGTAAATCCTACTCAGGCTCCGGTCGGTCCTGTTCCTTTGGAACTTTGGCAACGGGGTTCGCGTGGTGCAAATCGCGAGCCAGGATGGCGTGGAGCACGCTGGCCGACGGTGCTCGCAGTCACGCTGCTCACGCTTGTCGGTGGGCGCGCACAATCTGTCGCGACTGGCCCGAACGTCCCAAATCCGGGCGAAAACCCGCTGCGAGCGCTGACGCAATTGACTGATGCCCAAACCCGGCGCGTCTCCAGCACGAATCCTGACATAAACAGCAACGGCGATTCCCGTGTCATCAAGGAAGGAGAATCGCTCGTGCTCGCCGAATTGACCGGGCCGGGCGCGATCACGCACCTCTGGAATACGGTCGCCTCGCAGAACCCGTTCTCCGGCCGTTCACTCGTCCTGCGGATTTACTGGGACGGCATGACGAAGCCGAGCGTTGAAACGCCGCTGGGGGATTTCTTCGGCGTCGGCCACGGCGCGATTGCCAACTTCCATTCGCTGCCGGTGAGCGTCTCTTCGTACGGGCGTTCGCGGACTTGTTTCTGGCGGATGCCGTTTCGCAAGAGCGCCAAGATCACCCTGAGCAACGAGGGGAGCGGGTACGGTGACGTGGAGGTGTACTACTACGTGGACTGGGAAAAGCTGCCGAGTCTACCGGACGAGTCGCTCTATTTCCACGCGCGGTATCACCAGGCCTTTCCCGCGACGCCCGGCGAATACACCATCCTCGACACGAAAGGCCGCGGGAACTACGTGGGCACGGTCTATTCGGTCCACCAGATGAAAACCGGCTGGTTCGGCGAAGGCGACGATCATTTCTACATTGATGGCGAGTCGCGGCCATCGTTGTGCGGCACCGGCACCGAGGATTATTTCAACGACGCCTGGGGCTTCCGTCCGTTCGCCGCGCCTGCGCATGGCGTGACCTTGTATGAAGGCGTTTTCGCCGGCGACCGGGTCAGCGCGTATCGCTGGCACTTGTCCGATCCCGTGCGCTTCCGCACCGCGCTCAAGGTTTCCATCGAACACAAAGGCAGCTCGGTCACGGACGCGGGCGTGCAGACGTCGTCATCCAACGAACGACCGGACTGGGTGAGTTCCGTAGCCTTCTGGTATCAAACGCCGCCGGTGGCGGGCGAAGAACCATTGCCACCGGCCACGAACCGCATGGCCCCGTATCGCGTGCTGCCGGCCAAAGTCCTGACCTTCCGCGCCAACCCGTCGGCGCTCGTGACCCAGGAAGAAGAAGGTTTGATCTACGCGCCGGGCCAGCCGGACGCGGAGATCGAGTTTGATTTCGAGGTAAAGGAACCGGGTCGCTATCAGGTTGCGGCGGTCATGATCTTATCGCTTTTCAGCGCGCGTTATCAGCCCTACCTCGACGGCGAGGCCACCGGTCCGGAACTTGACCTGTGCAATGCGGGCGATGATTGGACCTGGTTCAGCTTCGACCTGCACGACCTGACGCCGGGCAAACACACGCTCAAGTTCGCCGGCCGCGGCGCCTCGCCAAATCGGCGAACCAAAGCTCCGCCGCGTTTCGCCTTCGGCCTCAACTCGCTGGTCCTGCTTCGCCTCGAAGACATGGCGGGATACAAATGAAAGGCAACCCGCAATTTGAATTGTCTTTGCAGAAATCTCTTCCGCTCCTCGTTGTCGGTTCGCTGCTCGCCGCATCGGCTCACGGCAGAACCGGCCCGGCCACGATCTGTTACTCCGCGCAACCGAACGCGTATTTCAACGACCACGCCGCCGAGATCAAAAAAATCTACGACGGCTTTTTCTTCACGGTCGGAAGTTGGGAGGATTGCGCCGAGCGGTTTATCGGAGCCGGGGGAAAAGAGCCGAAGGCCAAATCGTGGCTGGAGACGGCGCGGGCGAATCTGGGGGCGCTGCGCCAAGCCGGCGTTACGGAGAACTTTCTGACGGTTTACTTCTCGGACAGTGGGGAATGGCCTTCCCCGACCACTCTGCTTACCGAAGCCTATACGCGGAAAATGGCGGCCGAGTTTTCCGCCATCGGCACGGTGGCCCGGCAATTGGGCTTTCGCGGCGTCTGCGTGGATGTCGAGTATCCCTTTCCTCGTTACTCGATTGACCACAAGATTTACACCTACACCAATTACACAGTCGGCGACTTGTTGGCCGCCGCCCGCCGGCAGGGTTACGAATGCGCCGCCGCGTTGCTGGATGCCTTTCCCGCCGCGCCAGTCATCATTCTGCCAGGTTACCTGCGGGGCCGGCCCATCGGACGCGCCTACATGCTGGGCATGCTCCAAGCGATGGCCGATCGCGATGCTCCGGGTGGTTTCCATCTCGGCACGGAATACACCTACTGTCTGCACGACCCGGTCACCGCGCTGGCGACGACCCGGTTTGAAGACCCCGGCATACCCAATCTGACCGATGCCAGGACCGCTGACTATTGGCGACGACGTTGCACCATTGCCCCCGGCGTATGGCCGACGCACATGATCGAAACCGGCGGGAAGGATTATCCGCCGCAGCCGTGGAAACAGGAGATCGCCGAGTTGCGCGAGCAGATGGCCATTCTGCGCGCGACTTCCAAGAAGTATGTCTGGTCGTTCTCCGGCCTACCGTCCTGGTATGTTCACACGCCCGAGTTGGAGAAGAAGTACGGGCTGACGAGACAGGACTTGAAGCGGCCGGACATTGACTTGCGCGACTGGCATCAACTCCTGACGGTTAAACCCGAACTCAAATCCTCGCCGCTCCAACCGCTGTTAAACCAAGTCCGACGGTTTGATCGCGGGCGAGTTTCTGGCGAGGAACTTTGCGATGCCTTCGGCACGCCCGGCCGATGGTGGGTGCTGGGTCTGGTCGGCAACCCGCACACGCAGCCGCAATTTGCAGTGATGGAAGCGTTCCAAGCACCGATCAACCCGCGCACGGCCTACAATGGGAGGGACGGCGCGATCCGTTGGTTCGCTTACGACAATCTCGACCCGCGCGGCGTCACCTCATGTGTTGGCGTCTTCGATTACCGGAACACGGACAACTCCGCCGCGCACTTCGTTTCATTTGTGCATAGTCCGTCCGAGCGGCGCGCGTTTCTGCACACGGGCTGGGACGACGGCATTTTGATCAAGCTCGGCGATCGGATTGTTTTGGACGCGAGCGATTACCCGCCGCGCGGCAAAGGAATGCTTTACCTCGACAAACACCAGTTCGAGAAGCGCGTCCCGTTCACGCTGCCCAAAGGCCGGTCGCAATTGTCCGTTACGGACCTCAACTCGCACGGCGGCTGGGTATTTTCCCTGAGGATCACCGATGAAAAAAACATCCCCTTCCAGGACGTGCGGTTTCGGCTGGATTAAAATCAAACTCGAACTGTCGCTGGCCTTGTTGCTTTGGACGTTGGTCGCCGACGCCGATGCCACTGACGCGGTCACTGTGCGCGTCCAACCGACGCGGGGCGGACCGCAGATCCACATCAACGGCAAACCGGTCCCGCCACGATTCTTTTTTGGCGTGCCGAGCGCCGGCAGCATCACGATTGATGAACAGTGGTCGGACCACGCATTTGAGTTCACGCCGAGCGCGGATGTCAAAGCCGCCGGCACGCTCCACTTTCGCTTCGGTCAACTTGCGGGTGAAGTTTGGCTGGCCGACGTGCGCATCACGGACGCGGAAACTGGCAAGGACGTGATGTCGCCAGGCATTTTTGCTGCCGCGCAAGCGTTCAACGAGGTTTGGAACTTGTGGCCGCCGGGAGAAAAAAACACCGTGGGTCAGGTGGCGGCGACCAATCGGATGCTCCACGTTAAATTGACCAACCCACCGAACGGCACCTGGCCCGACTTCCACCTTAACAGCCATCTGGGTCTGAGTTTCTCCGCCAACCGGAAATACCGCGTCACGTTCCGCGCCAAGGCGACGCCGAAGCGGCAGCTCCATCCAGCAGTCTATCAGGTCAGCAACGGCGAATACCTTAACATCGGCGGACCGCCCGGACCGTTGCTCGCGCAAGTGGCGCTGGCGCGGGATGCGGGCGTGAATCTGGTTTCCTTCAGTGCGCCCAATTGCTGGGCGCCGCCGGAGCAACCCCAGGATTGGCGGGCGCTCGATGATCTCTGCCGGCAAATTATTGCGGTCAATCCCAAGGTCCTGCTCGTGCCGCGCGTCAGCGCCTACGCCCCGGATTGGTGGCTGCGGCAGCATCCCGAGGCGCTGATGATTTACGACACCAACCAGCCCGGCCACTTCGCTTCAGTTTCCCATCGCGGTTATCGGACCGACGCCGCGGCGCACTTGGAAAAATTGTGCCGGCATCTCACGATAACTTTTCCCGATCACTTCGCGGGCGTTCACCCGTGCGGTCAAAACACGGGCGAGTGGTTCTATGAAGGCTCGTGGGAACGACCGTTGAGCGGCTACGACCCGGCCACGCGCGAAGCATTCCGCGCCTGGCTGAAGGCGGGCGGCGACGCGGACTTCGCCACCGCCGAACCGCCGACCGCCGACGAGCGCCGCGCCCATCCCAACGGCTTCCTGCGCGATCCGGCCCGCGAGCGGCGGCTGATTGAGTTCGCGCGCTTTCAACAACGCGAGATGGCCGACATGGTGCTAACCCTCGCCGCCGCCGCCCGACGCGGCAGCGACGGAAAGAAGCTGGTCGTTTTCTTTTACGGCTATCAATTTGAATTCCCGCCGCTCGCCAACGGTGCACCTACCAGCGGGCACTACGCCCTCGCGCCAGTGCTGAAGTCCAAGGACATTGATATCCTCTGCTCGCCAATTTCCTATTTCGACCGCGAGTGGCTCGGCACCGCGCCGTGCATGAGCCCCGCCGAGAGCGTCCGCAACGCCGGTATCCTCTGGCTCAACGAAGACGACTCGCGCACGCACCTCGACAAGCGCACTGTTGAACACGCGCAGGAAGGCGGCTTGGTCAACCTGCGACAGACTCAACAAGTGATGCTGCGGAACACGGCACAGGCGGCTCTGCGCGGCTTCGGAACGTGGTGGATGGACCTGCCCGGTGCAGGCTGGTTCAACGATGCCGCAATTTGGGAGGAACAGAAACACCTGATGCCCGTCGAGCGAGCGTTGCTCAAGCGCGCCCGTCCGTTCACGCCGGAGATTGCGGCGATTGTGGGCGAGGACAGCTTTTGTCACCTGACGGGCGGTTCGAGCATTGCCGCGAAACCGCTGATCTACGATGCCCGCGCTGCCTTGGGACGCTGCGGCGCACCTTACGGGCAGTTCACACTGACGGACGCGCTGGCCGGCAAAGTGCCCGCGAAACTCCAAATCTTTCTCGCCGTTTGGTCGCTCACATCGGATGAGAGGTGTGCGCTCACCGCCCACCGTCCGCCGAACACGACGCGCGTCTGGTGCTACGCGCCCGGCTACCTGCTGCCCGACCGCGCTGACATTGCCGCCATGAACGAAGTCACTGGATTCAAACATCGCGCAGTTTCACCCGGCTCGGCGGAAGCCACGCCAACCGAAGCGGGACGAAAAGTGGGATTGACGAAACCGTGGGGACCGAAGGAACCAATCCTACCGCTGTTCACCGTCGAGGCCGATTCCGCCGAGACGCTGGCCGTTTACAAGGACGGTTCGCCCGCCGTTGCCATGCGCCGCCGCCTGCGCGGTTTGGACATCTTTCTCGGTGTGCCCGCGCTAACGCCCGAACTGGTGCGCGCCTTCGCCCGTATGTCGGACGTGCATCTCTTCACTGAAGAAAACGCCGCCGTCTGGGCGGCGGAGGAATTCCTTTCGATTCAGGCGCACAAGACCGGTCCGCTCGTGATTCAAACCGGGCGCACAAGCGCGGTGTCGGACGCCCTCACCGGCGCAAAGCTGGGTCGCGGCCCGTGCCTCACGCTGCCGATGGAAACCGGCGAGGTGCGCGTGTTGCGGTATTAACTGCAGGAATACCTGAAGAAGGGAACGCTGGCCTCCAGACACGGCGCCTTGCCAGCGGCGATCTTGAAACGCGCCGGGCGCGGAGGCCGGCGCTCCGCTGGAGTGGAGTCAAGGTCACCGGCCCGCGACGACAGGCTCAATTGCAGAGAATCAACACGCCGGACAAAACCATCCTGTTTATTGCTATTGTCCCGAGGAATCGAAGTTAAACTCCCACCGGCGGCTCTCCAGCCAACGGGTCAGGCCGGACTCGCTGGCAACCGCCTTCCATTTGGCGTCTGCTTCCGCAGCCGGAAGCGAGTGGTGCAGTTCTGTCCAACGCGCCTCGGCTGCCACTCGGAGCGGAACTTTGAACCACCCCCAGCACTTGCCGTCGAACCGCGATCCTCGCTCGTAATAGGAGTGAACATACGCCGGCTCAGTCACGAGCCATTCGTAAGCAGTCTCGACCGCGTCCGCAGTTGAGACCAGCCGCTTCAAGCCGTCGGGGGAATCCGCCGCGGTCTTCTTCGCCTCGAACGCATCGGCAACCGCCGTCGTGAAGTCGAAGCCTTTCTTCAGCCAGACGATGCGGCTGCGCACACGCGCGTCCTGCGTCTCGGCCAGCGCCTTCTCCAAGTGGCCGCGCGCCTCGCGGAGGATCGCCGTGTCCGCCATGAACTCCTCCGGTGTGAGGCGGTCCAGGCCCTCGAACCACTTGCCCTTCCGGGGCCGTGTCCAGTAGCGCTCGCACGCGTCGTGAAACGCCCGCATGGGGGCGGCCACGTCGCCGAAGCAGTCGCGGTGGAACTCGTCGAGGACGCGATCAACATCGGTGCTGGCATCCCATTGAAGCCGCGCGGCCACATAGTGCATCGGCCCGCACCAGGCCCAGAGCGGAAACGACTCACAGTAGATCGCCCGCACGCCGTTCCGGGCGGCGAACCGTAAATCCTCGGCGGCCAGGTGCGGCGACGTCCGCGGCGTGTACCAACCGAGACCATAGTAAACGTACGTGTGCAAGTTCTTCGTGGAGCCGTTCCAGGCGCGGATCAGCGCGCGATCCTTGTCGAGGTAGGCCGGGTCGTAGTGTTGCAGGATGTCGAGTGTCAGGGCGACCAGCACATTGTCCGGCAGGCGCGTGCGGTTGCGCGGCGGTTGCTCGACGTTCCAGTAGGCAAAGACGCCGAGGTAGCGGCCGGGGTGCGACTGCGCGACGGCCTCGGCGACCTTCGCGACATAGCCAAAGTAGCTTTCGGAGTACTGCCGCCCGACGGGCAAGTTGCGGTAGGGCTTGTCCAGAGCGGCACACGTGTCGCACTCGCAATACCGCGAGTTGTCATTGACGCAAAGCGAAAACGTGTCCAACGACGGGTTCTCGTCGAAGTAGCGGCGTGCGGCCTCAATGCTCAACCGGACGACGTCAGGGTTGGTAAAGCAGGGCTGCGGAGTGTCGCCGGAGTGGCTGCCGCGAACCTGCCGAACGCCGCTCCGGAGAGCGAAATACTCGGGGTGCTCCTGGCCGTGCTTGGCGACCGAGATGATCGAGGCGAGGTTGTGGCCGAAACCGTGGTGGCGGATTGGAATTCGGGCGTCGGTGAGCCGATTTCGCCGGACATAGGCGGCTGCGTCGCGCCCGACGAGGCCGGACCAAAGCCGGTAGGCGAATTGCGGGGCAACGGTTCGTGTCCGAATCCGCAGGCTCTTCGACTTCGGCACGATCGTGAATTGCGCCTCGGGGTAGTACATGCGGACGCCGAAGTCCTCCAGGAGGATCGTCGCGACAGCGTTAGCCACCCCGGCAGGTGTCGCCCCCAAGATCTCGATCCCACCTCCGCCGGAGCGCACGTCACCAGCGTCATACGGTGTGCCCGATAGAAGGCTCACTTTTGATCCGATTCGGATTGGCGCGCGTTCGCCGGCGGGCGGCGCTTCGGGCACGAGCTCGAGTGCCACGCCGGTCGCCTCTTGCACCGCCCATCGGAGGTCGTCGGCCGCCTCCTGCTCCATGGCGTGTGCGCCGGGCTTCAGGACGATGACCGCGAGCGAGCGTCCGTCGCGGACGATCTCGATCTCGTCCGCGTTGGCGGACGACACAGTCGCGCCGCACAGGAGCAGCGCACACGCAACAATCTGACGCGACGAGATACGCACCCCGGACTTCGCCATGTCGCGTCTCCTCCGATTACCGATGGGAGTTTGTTTTTCCCGCATGAACGGTTGGATACTCGGTCAGAAGCCTGGCGACAAGAAGAATGCTTCCAACTCTCCACGGAATGACGGAGGCGCCAAGTTGCGCCGCGAGGCGCGCGAGCGACTCGACGTAGGCGATTTGAAATTCCATGACGGGCACCTCGGCAGCGCCACCCGGCGCGAGGTGCGTGTAGCCGGCCACGATGTCGCAACGCACCCGCGCCGCGGCCAGCGCGTCCCGCAGCGATTGCAAGAAAGCCGGCGTCGCGTCCAGCGGCGAGAGATGTGGCCGCTTGCCGGCGAGCATGACCGAGGGGAAGCCCAGCCGGCCGGCGCGCGCAATGAAATCAGGCAGGCTCAAGGTTGCCTGGCCCCCAGAAGCCGGCGTAACTGACAGAGAAGAGACTCGGTTTCATGTGCTCTTTGAAGTGTCAAGGGTTGGTTACGGAGTCGCGACCTCCACGAATCGCTTGCAGCCAAGGACACCCGGGCCATCCAGGATCACCGGAAAAACGCCGGCCCTGCAATCCGCCGGGATGTCCAGGATCACCTCACTCGGGATGCGCACTTCACGATTCACATTCAGACCGGGCGCACGGAGAGTGGCGGTCGCCTCGCGCACGGCACTATTGCTCGCGGCCACAAGCTGGAAATCCAAACGCAGTTTCTGCCCGGGTCGCACAGCGGGCGGTTCGTTGAAGGTCACTACGGGATGACAACCGCTCTTTCGCAGGACGGCCACAAACCATCGCGAGTCCAGCGTCAGCAGCAGATCGTTAGTCGCCACCTCCAGCGAAGGGGCGCGAGAGGGACGGGTGTGGTTGACCGCGATGGATTGCGCCTTCAGAGTCTCGACATCGAACACAACGGCGGATTCCACGAGCGGCGCCAGCCCCGGAATGCGCACCTGCACCGGTCCCAGATGTTCATCCAAGCCGAGGGCCGGCTCACCATCCAGCCCGCTGGGGAACAGCCACGGCTTGTCCGAGTCAACGCGCGCGCCCACCAAGGCCCAGTGGTCCGAGCCGCGAAATAGCCGGCAGACGACGCGTTGCGGAGTTGCGGTCGGGTGCTCCTCGACCTCACCCTCAAGAACGGTCTCTTCCACCGGAAACCGCGCGCACCGCCACTGGCGTTCCCCCTTGCCCGTGCCACCAGCTAGGCCGCTCAACGATCCCCACACCGGACCCAACGGGCCATACAGGAACGGACGGTAGTTGGGTAGAGCCACGCGCATGAGCGGAATCTCTCTCGGGCAAAAGCTCTGGAGCGCGCCCTGGGTGTAAGGCGCGTAGAAATCCACGGGTGCTTCCGTCGTGAGCACTGCCTCCGGGTTCGCCTCCCGCACGGCCCGGCTCACCTTGCTCAGAAGCTGCCGCATGCCGTCATTGTAAACAAACGGATGCGGATGCTTGTGGGCGGGGTTGTAACACGGCAGGTAATAGAAACCCAGCGAGTCCAGCCGAACACCATCGGCACCGGTCTCGCGAACCAATTGGCCGCAACGGGCGGCCAGGTGGTCCTGCCATTCGACGCTCGCCGGGCATATATGGTAGAAACCGTGGTCCGTGTAGTTGCCCGTGAGGGATCCATTTTTGTTCATGATGGACCAGCGTCGGGCGCGACCATCCTTGGCCAGATCGCTCGTCTCATGGACAATGTATCCCTCGACATAGAACGTGAAATGAAATCCCTGCTGATGCACGCGGGCGACGCCTTCACGCAGGGCCGGTGCTCCGCCCAAGTCCTCGCGGAGCACGTTGTCACCAGTGGTGTGAATATAACTGAGCACGCCCTGCGAGTTGGTGGACACCGGAAACTGGCAGCCGCGGTCATGAAAGGCGAACTCCTGATTGTCAACCTGGTCCCGCAAGTAGGCCTCCCACAAATCGCGAAAACTGTCCATGGGCACCGCGCCCGGCATGAGGGCGCCGCCGCGTTTGCCGAACCACTTGCCGGTCCAACCGTCGGAATGGCGAAACCATTCTGGGAGCGGCGGCGGGGCGAAAGCCTGAGCGAACCAACTCCGGTATTCCCGCGCCACGGGCCGCCAGTCACCCCGGTAGATTTTGATCCACGCCGGCGGCAGCACCAGGCTCTGTCCCGGCTGCAATTCTTGCGCTGGAAATGATGTCACCCGCAACAACGCCGAACCGGCCCAGAAACGTTTATTGAGGACGTCCGGGTCCTGGATGATCAGCCCGAGGGCGCCGCCCGAATCCGGATCAAACACGGCATGCCATTGCATGGACCATTCATGCGAGTTGCCATAAACGCCGCCTTTGTAATCTTGGGCCAGGCCAATGTATCCCGCCTGATCCTGCACCGTGGCCAGATTCTTCCGCCGATTTTTTCCCGGCCAAACCCGGTTCAGAAACGGAAAGTCCACCATGACCTTCGCCGGCGCGGACCCGACATTGACCACTTCCAACGTCCATGCAGCGCTGCTGGCATTTGTGGCCACGACCTCGAGTCGGGTCTCCCAACGGTTGGCGGCATCGCGCGAAACCAGCCGGATTCCCCGACCCATGCCGCGTTCCACGCGCGACGCCGACACCACGCGACAGAACCGCGGGTCGCTGATGGTGGCGGCAATGTCGGCGGGGTCATCTTCCAACTCGAAAGGCCGGATGAAATCTGAATACAACCGGAAAGGGTTCCCGCGATTTGCGTGTTCCTTCAGGTAATCATCCTGGGTCGTCTGATTTCGCAACGAAGACAGGCAACCGCTGTGCCGATCGAAGACGATCCGCATTTCCGCGCTCTCGATTCCGATCTGATCGGCAGTGTCAATGAATTCAATTTGTCGCGCGTTTCCATTTCGATCCGCCGAACTTGCTGCCGCCGGGTTTGCCGAGGCCACCCAAGCTGCCAGGAGTGAAACCAGGGCCAGCCCGTGGGCCAGAATCCTCGCCAGGCGGTTATCTTTGCCCAAGCGGCTCCCTGCCCCGCTTGGATGCCGCCGGTTCATCGCATCGGCAAACCCAATGGTTTTGTCTTGGGCAACTTCCGACGACGAGTCGGCTGAGTGGTATTGGGCAATCATTTGGTCTGCCAAAGCGTAAGCGTTTAGTTTCCGGACACGAAAAGCAGGCTCTTCCCGCGCCCAAACCAGGTCAAGGCCGAACGCGGAGCGCGGCCAGTGCCGCCCGCGAGCTCAGTTGGAGTCCACGCTTTAGCGTGTCCCCTTCCGCGCGGACAAGCTAAAGCTTGGACTCTAACGTGTCCGGCTGCACCGGCACGCTGATCTGGAAATACCGCGCGTCATCCCCCGCGCCGGACAACGCCTGATTTTCTCTCAACTCTCAACCCTCAACTCTCAACTTCGCCTGAAACCCACCGTGGCCAGCGTGCGTCATGCCGCTAAAGCAGCAGGCAAAACTGGCAAACAGTGCCGAGGCTGGTGAAGCGAACTCACAACGGCGGTGGAGGCGAAAGCTTCCGTCCGCGCCCTTTTCTGAGTCTGAAAACGAAGAATTTACTTGGCTTTCCAATCCGATTCACTGAAGCCAGCCGCGACCATGACATTTCGGCAGAAGTTGCGAATATTGTCGGCGGAGAGGTTCGTGTTCACCCACCAGCCGTTTGGCAGCTGCCTTGAACGGCGGGGGAATTCCTTTGAAGAAAGGTGGGCCTGAAAGCGCCGGCTGATGGATGGAAACTGGGTCGTTTTCTCAGAAACAAACTTCACTGTTTCATATGCAACTTCACCCCAGGTTTTGACTTCGAAGGACGTGCCGCAGAGGGTTAGAGCCGTTGGCCGCACACCTGGTTGGTATGCGGGTGGTTGTCCAAGGGCAGGCCAGATTTCAAGAATTCTGTCCGTCAAATACTTTGCCCTGTCCTTGATTGCGGATTCGTTCCACTTGGGTATTTCCGCGGAAAAATAATCCGCGTTCAATCTGAGAGCGTGTGAAGCGAGTTTTTCCTTCTTTGTCGGAAATGCGCCATTTGAAAGTGACGAGTTCCACTCTTGCGTAACGAGAGTCAAATTCCCGAGCGTGTGCAGAAGGCCCCGCTGCATTGAATCAAGTTCTTGTCCGAGTTCCTTTTGCCACCAGTCATCGGGCGAGCGCGGCAGGATGTGTTCGATGGTTGGCGAGCCGTCAAGTTGAGTAAACCCGCCAGACCCCGAGGAAAGGTGGCGGTTAATTAAACCCAAAACCAGAGCAGTTTTTCTGTTGGTAACCGGGCTCCCGTACAGCTCCTCTGTCATCGCGACGCTGCGAATGCGGTCATCATCAGGATAATTCCTGTTGACCAATATTTCCCGAAATGAATCAACAAAGCGAACACGGTCAACTTCCTTCCAAAGTGTTGGGAACATCTTATTGAGGTAGTTGCTGGGCTCTCCGGTCAAGAACCGCCGAACCATGTAATTCTCGAGCGCTTCGAGCGCCGCTGCGAGTTCGTGCTCCTTGAGTTCTTTGGATTCGTGTGCATCTAGGAGGGCCAGCAGCAGCGGATAAGCCGAGGAACTATCCATCTTGTTCAGTCGCACAAGCTGTTCAGCGATTCCTGAGTCTGGCTTTGGTCTTAAGATGCCATCGTAATGCCGGGCGAATTTTCTCAGATTCTCCATTTCGGCGGAAAAAGCCGTCCGACTTGAATGTGTGGTTTCCATTCGATCTCGGAAGCGCGCATACACGTGGCGGACATCGCAGAGCACGCGTGTGTGCATTGCGAGGTAATTCCGCAGAAACGAAGTCATTTCGCCCAGACGTCCCACGCTTCTTTTTTCGTCGAGAAGCGACTCGATCGGAGTCCAGTGTTTCGTGAACAGCTCCTCTTGGTCAGTTGAGGAAACCTTCATCGCGATGTAATTCCGAATCAGGTCAGGCTGTGTGAGCGCCTTGCCCTTCGCGTTGAGGCTCTCAAATATTTTGTACGGTTTTTCGTCGTTCAAGAGATTGATGAACACCACTTGGAGACAGTTAACAAGAACGCTGAAAAATCGCTCCGGTTCGATATTTTCACCCTCGACTTCCAATTTGATTTTGGTGTGAAGATAGATGAAAGCCTTTGGAATATTTGACCGCGCGTTTACTATCTCATCCTCTTTCATTTCCAAGACGGCGACAAAGCACTGCCGGTCTTCGCATTTCGTCGTTGGGAGTACTTTGTATCTCAGGTCTCCTGTCTCGTCTGGATTCAACAGCATTTTCGAGATTTTGTTGGCGAGTCCTGGATTCGCCCCCTGCACTATCCGCTGCAACGACGAAAGCATCAGGGAGATCGTGATCAGCCGTTGCTGGCCATCTACAAGTTTGAGTGCGGGGATCGTCCCATTTCGTAGCCCGTCCTCAATTACGACCAGCGATCCCATGAAGTGCTCCGGCGGGTTGGCGTCTTGGTATTCGTCGTAAATTGCGAAACAGTCGTCGAGCAAAGTCTGCCACTCTTCTTTGCCCCATACGTACTCGCGCTGAAAGTGAGGAAGAACGTAGTGGATGTCTCCGCCACCACTGAAAACTCTGGAGACTTTGAGGCTGTCAGCTTTCATTCAAAGCAGTTTCGCAAGGCGAGTCTCCAATGGCAATCGTAAATGACGCAGCACGACCATTGCATCCGGCCACAACAAAATCACAAGCTCGGTAGGAGCGACATCGGCCAATATGTCGCTCCTGACGGAGCTTTGGAAAACTGGCTGCGCGAGCTACAAAGATTTCGCACCGACGGCGCTGCTCGCTTCACGCCCCGCCCGCGACAAATGATAACGCCAGGTCGCCATCCGCCTCCGTCCGACTTCGGCGAGACAAGCGGCGCGGAGAGGCAAAGCGCTTTCCAATTTTCCCTGCGCCTTTGCCTTGAAGCAGAAACACAGTCTCCACTCGGTACTTGAAGCCATTCGGCTTCTCTCCAACCATCCGCTTCATGCCGACACGACGAACGTTCTTGATCCAAGTGGCGGCCACAAGCGCCGCGCTCACGACGGGAGTTGCCGCCACGTCCAAGTCGCCGCGTCCCGCCAACGCCGTGGGCGAAAGCCGCCGCCGGCTGCTAGCGAGCATTGACTGCACGCAAGATCTCCCGCCGGAAAAGTACTTCGCCAACGGCGTGACGCGCGTCGTCGAGACTTCCGCCGGACGCTATCGCGAAGCGGACGGCAAGACCTCCGCGCGCTTCGGCTACCGGTTTGCCATCGAACATGATTTTTGCAATCCACCGGATCATGTGGACAGCATCGAACTTTCGACGCTCGCAAACTATCTTCGCAATTAAATGACCCGCGCCGGCATCCAGCCAATTCTTGAAGCCATTCCCGCCGCCCGGCAGGAAGACGCCCGGCATTACGGCGTGCATCCCTACTTTACCCGTCGTCCCGCCAATGTGGTGCGCGAATATGTCGAACGCTATTCGCAAGCAGGCGACACCGTGCTGGATCCGTTCGGCGGTACGGGTGTGACGGCCATTGAGGCGTTTTTGCTGGGCCGCAACGCCATTCAAAACGACCTGAATCCGTTTGCCAATTTTATCGCCCGCAATATCGCCGACACTTCTTTGCCTTCGACCGCCCCGCTCAAGCAGGCTTTTGAAAAGATTGAAAAAGCCTGTGCCAATGATTTGGCGGAAATTGCGAAGGATGAGACGGCTGCCCAGAAGTTTTTGAAGGAACTACCGCTACCGGAAAACATCCCCCTGCCAAAAAACTCCGACGCTGAATTCTTTTACGAAATGTTCACGCCACGCCAACTGGCTGGACTGGCCTTGATTAAACGGGAGATTGAAAAGCACTCCGAAGGTGCAGTGCGTGATTTATTGTTGCTGGCATGGTCGGCTTCCGTTGCCAAACTTAACAAAACTTTTCTTTCCGCCAAGGGCCGGGCGGCCAGCCGGGGCGGTTCAAGCATCTTCAGCATCTACCGCTACAAACTCGCCTCGCAATCTGTGGAGCTTCCCATTTGGGAAACTTTCCAAGGGCGGTTTACTAATATTCTTGCAGCCAAGAAAGAAGTCCTACACCTGCGCGATTACCACCGGAAACAATCCGACGGCAAGCTCAAGCTGAACAGCGATAAAAGTTTTCGCGTGCTTTCCCATGATGCCGCAACTTTGGACAAAGCTATCCGACCTGGCTCCGTGGATTACATTTTCACCGACCCGCCCTACGGAGCTTTCATCAGTTACCTCGACCTTTCGATTCTCTGGAATCACTGGCTCGGCTTTCCCGTAACCGACGAAACCCGCGAACAGGAAACCATCGTCGGTGGCGAACAGAAACATTCGGAAGACCATTACAAGCAAAGCCTCGCCCGCAGCATTGAAACCGCGTTCCACCTGCTGAAACCCGACCGCTGGCTCTCCATCGTCTTTCAACATTGGGACATCAGCTATTTCGCCACGATTCTAGAAACTGCCAGCGAGTGCGGCGGCGAACTCAAGGCCGCCATCACGCAGACCGGCGATGTCATCTGGTCCATGCACAAAAAGAAAAATTCTGCGAGCGTGCTGGCTGGTGAACTCATTTTGACGTTCTACAAACCGGCCAAGGTTTCCAAGTCTGGGCACAAAACAAAATCTCCCGAGATTGAAAATCCAAGTGCGGTGCTTTCCGAAGCCTTTGATGCCTGCCTGAATCACGGCACGAGCAGTTTTACCAACGAAGCTTTGTTCAATCAACTGGTGATGGAACTCTGGGAGCGGCGGGCGCTCGGCTGCCTGAACCTTGACCGTAATGAATTCATCGGCCAATTGGAAAAGCGCGGGTGGATTTACAACACGCGCACACACCTTTGGTCAAAACTCGGCCAAGGCAAGAGCGTCATTGGAGAAATGATGCTCTTCGAGGATTGAAATGCGCTCTCGCATTTCAACAATCACAAAATCACTTTTGCCCATCCGCGACAAGGTTTGGCGACAACTCGCGGAGACGCAAAGAAGCTCTCCAGTTTTCCCTGCGCCTTGGCGGCTTTGCGTTGAAGCAGAAACACAGGTTCCAGTCGGTACTTGAAGCCGTCCGGCTTCTCTCCAACCATCCTCTTTATGCCGACACGACGAACGTTCTTGATTCAAATGGCGGCCACCAGCGCCGCGCTCACGACGGGCGTTGCCGCCACGTCCAGGTCGCCGCGTCCGGCAAACGCCGTGGGCGAACGCCGCCGCCGGCTGATCGCGAGCATTGACTGCACGAAAGATTTCCCGCCGGAAAAGTTCTTCGCCAACGGCCTGACGCGAGTCGTCGAGACTTCCGCCGGACGTTATCGCGAGGCGGGCGACAAGAACTCCGCGCGTTTCGGCTATCGGTTTGCCATCGAACACATCGGCCGACCGCACGTCGCCGTGATTCGCTATCCCGACGACAAGCGCCGCTACATGTGCATCATGGATGGCACGTGCTACGATCTTTCGACCGGCGTCTTCACCGGCTGGGCGCAGCCGATCAGCGGGCGGATGTTGGAACTGCGCCAGGTCTTTTGGCCGCGCTGGAAGGATTGCAGCATCTCGTTTCTGACCTGGGGCGAGGGCGAACCCGCCGCCGTCGCGGGCATCGAGATTTACGAGCTGGACGAACTGTCGCCGCTACGCGTGCCCGGCGATCCGGGCGATGGCTCGCGTCGTGAGCTGGGCATTCAATACGAAGACCCGTGCGGCACGGGCGCGAGCGAAGGCGCGATGAACCGGTCCGAGTGGATCGAGCATCTCGTCAGCTACGCGCGGCACTCCGGCCAAAACCTGCTCGTCTATCCGCTCGCCTGGTATCACGGGCCGCAATTTCCCTCCGCTCGCGAGCCGGCCGATGGCTTCGATGTGATCGTCGGCGCCGACCGCAAACAATACATCCGCTGGACCACGCAACCGGCGGACTGGTATGCGCAACTGCTGGAGCGCTTCGGTCGGGAAGGCCTGGCCTTCCAGGGTTCACTCACGCTGCTGCGACTGGGCAGTCTCTTGAAAAAGATGAACGTGGACCTCGACGCGATCAAATCCGGCGCGGACACGTTCAACAACATGCTTTGGAACAATCAGGTCCAGGCCAGTCCACAAGACTGGACGCTGGAATACAACGTGCGGAACTTTTCGTCGAAGATCGCGGGCACGCTCAAGTCCACCGGCTGGGCTTACGGCGAGAAGCCCGGCGGCCCTTATCACGCGGGGCCAATGTTCAATCCGCTGCACCCCACGGTGCAGGAGGCGGTCATCGGGCTGGCGAAGGAAATCGCCGAACGCTACGCGCGCTTTCCCGCGTTCAAAGGCATCTCGTTCAACTTCTGGCACGCCACCATCCTGTGGTACGCCTCACTCCACTCCGGTTACGACGATTACACGGTGGCCCTTTTCCAAAAGGAAACCGGTATCGCCGTGCATGTGGACGCGAAATCGCCGGAGCGATTCGCCAAACGCTATGAGTTCCTCAACTTTTACTGTCAGCCTGCCTGGATCGAGTGGCGCTGCCAGAAAATCCGCGACCTGATCCGCCGCATCCGCGACGTGGTGGTGGCCGCGCGTCCGGACCTGCGCGTGACGCTCACCTTGTGGGACGAGACGACGATTCCGCAGTTGCGCGGCTTTGCGAGCGCGGCGACCCAACTCCACGCCCGGCCGAGCACGGCGGAGATTTATCGCGAGGGCGGCCTGGACTTCCGGCTCTACGAAAACGAACCGGGCATCGAGCTGGACCTGGGTTGCGGGAACCCACGCGACCGCGGCGGCCATCCGCCCCACTCGGCAGACGGGATCAACACGCCCATCGAGTCCGGTTGCATGTATCGCGACCACGATTTTCTGGACGCGGAGACGCTGGGCGCGATCTCAGCGCAGGCGCGGCCCGGCGCGTTCATCTTCAACTGCTGGGTCGAATCGTGGGGCGAGCACAAGTGGTTCGCCGCCGACCCGGACGACGCGCAGGCGAAGGCACTGGCGGTCATGGACGGCAAACCCGCCGAGGGCATTTTCCGCATCAACTCGCTCTATCCGCCGGACGGCTTCTGGTGGGATTCGCAGTTGCGCATCACGCCCGCGTTTCCCGGCGGCGTGCATTTCCTCGAACCCTACGCCCACGCCGTCGCCGAACTCGACGCCCTGCGCGTCACGCGCGGCGGCCTGTTCCTCGACAAGGCGCACAGCGAGGAACTCCGGCGCTTCGCCGCCGCCTATCGCGCGCTGCCACGGAAGAAATTTGAAACCGTCGGCGGCACGACTGATCCCGTCGCGGTCCGCACGCTGGTCCAGGATGGCAAACGCTACTTCTACCTGGTCAATCGCGATTACTATCCGGTGCACGTGGAAATCTCCTTCGACCGCTCGCCCGGGAAGTTGCAGGACCTGGCCACGGGCGAAAACTTGCACGCCCCGCGCCACTGGGAAATCACGCTGGCCCCGTATGAACTGCGTTCGTTCGCGGTCGCCCACGACGTTTGCATCACGGGGTTCACGCCGAAACCGCCGCCGGCCATTGCCGCCGCCCTGTTGGCGGACGCCCGCCAAGCCTTGCGCGACCTGGACGGCGCGCGCACCGCGGGCCGAGTCATTCCCGGCCTCGACGAGATGCGCCGCGAAATCGAGCACGCGACCGCCGTGCAGCGTCTGGCGTGGTTGCGCCGGGCGCTGACCAGCTACATCGTCCGCAAGTGCCGCGAAACCACGGCCGGAAAGAATTGAGATTCGTTCATCTTCCCACACGGACTGGGTGCTGAACGAAAGTCCGGAGGCTGCTTGGCTCGACTGGCTGCGGGCGCGCGTCGGACCCGAAACGCTGATCGTCCAGAACCTGTGCGGCTGGGAACGCCACGACGCCAACCTCTGGCGCCAGATTGACGCGCAGGTGTTCGGCCTCTACGGCTTCGCCAAGGCCGACGCGCAGACGACGTTGCCTACCGACAAGGTTCCGACGAATATCAAAAACATCGAACTGCTGCGCGAGGCTTACCACAGTCTTTGAGGTGCGAACCTCAATGCCGATGTCCTCGGCTCGATGCGACGGCAATCTCCTCTCCGAGCCTGTAAGCAGTGTCTCGAAGTTCCTCTGCACGGTGCTTGAGGATGGCGACCCTCTTGGCAAGCAACTCTGCTTTCTTCTCGGCCTCGGCATCCAAGAGGGTGAGCTTCAGGCTGGCGTCAAATGCGTCCATCTGCACCCGCTCATACTGCCGGAGAGCAAGGGACAAATCAGTTCCCCGAAAGCGCTGCTCAACGCTCACGGTTTTGCTCTCGCTGTCGCCGGCCCAGAGTGGGAGGACCGACAGCGCCGTAATACACCCAAGGATGTGGAGTTTGTTTTTCATGATTTTGGGTTTCTCGTTGTTTGTTTGTGGCGGTGCAAGTGGCCTAACGTCAGAATTCGGCGGCATGTCAACGGGATTTCTCCAGCTCAACAAAATCCTTCACCCGGAGTTCGTAGCCGGTCATGTCCATAGGGCGGCCTACAACCACGCTCAGGGTGATCTTATCCAAGTAGGCACGGTTAGCCAAAAAACTGACGACGACGCTCCCTGAACCTGACGGCTTCTCCCGCAATGGCGCGTAACCCAACAGGAACTTCTTTCCCTGTCTGATTTCCAGGCTCACGTGAATGAAGTCCTTCAACTTGCCCTCGGGCTTGAACTCAAGCTCCACCCAGACCTCGTTCGGGCCGTTTGCCTTTGATCGGATTTCCATGCCCAGTTCTTTTGCCCGCGCCTTGGAAACCTGCGCAATCTCCATCATGGCGAAGCACGGGCTGGTGGCGACTGCGAGGAGAACAGCCAAGACTGAGATTTTGAATATCGTTTTCATATAGACCTGACACCTAACGCAGACGTTTCTTAGAAACTTTCGCGCAACAGCGCCGCCTGACCAGTTAGGCGTCTCGATTCCTATGGCGATAAACAATCTCAATGATGTGGGCGACCCCCACGAAACCAAAGAAGCCAAAGAAACCAGTGAATCCGAACAGACGCTGCCAACCAGGAATGAAGCCGAGCGCGCCGAAAAAGCCGAGAACCCCCAGAAGGGCAATGGGGGCGACCCTCGGAGCGAGGGGTGACTTGAAGCTACGAAGGCCAGCGATGTCAATGTTCTGTTTCATAGTGGCGTGTGGATTATTTCGGGCCGCCAGCGCCGTGATCACGGTCCGTAGGTCTGAATCTGGCCATCGCGTTCCCAGTCCTCCTGGTATTTCAGGCCGGAGGAGCCTGCTTTCCATTCGCTTCCAACTTTGACCATGGGCTGGACAATAAATAGCGGCGTTCCGCCCCGGCCGTCCTGCAGGGAATCGACATCCAGCCTCACCTTCAGTTCCGCCTTGTCATCGGCCAACACTTTCTTTGCCACGATTTGCATCCCCTTGAGAGAGGCCCACTTCGTTTTCTTGTCATGTTCAAAGTCTTCGCGTTGTTTCTTTGGATCCCCTAAGTCTTCTGGACTGGTTGGACTGGCGGACGCTTGGGCTGCTTCAAACGTGCCGTTAATCGCAACCCAAGTCACTGACTGAAGGGCAGCTTCCGGCGTGGCGTAACCTACAAAAGCCAATTGCTCTTTTGAAATATAAGCGCCGACATTGCCTTCGGGTTGGGCAGCGTTCGGTGTACTCGCGGATTGCTGGCTGACACGCTGCTTCTCGGCGTCACGCTGGCGGCGCAACTGACCGACCTCGTTTCGCAAACGTAATAGTTCGGTGGTGTTTTTCTGCAAACGTTCGAGTTCGTCCTTGTTGGCTTGTGCCGCCGCCACGGCTGCTTCGAGATCGGTCGTCAATGTTTGCTTCTGCGCAACCAGTCTTTGGTTGTCAGCGCGCAGGTTGTTGGTTTGTGATTGCTGAACAAAATATGTCCCAGTTCCGGCGAGGACCGCCGCGCTGACAATGGCGGCGACGGCTTTGGCATTGATCCAGTTCATGGTGGAGATGGTTGCAACAGTTGTGGCAGAAACCGTGCCCGCAAGAACGGCGGCGGTTGAAATCGAGGCAACAAGTCCAACCGGCGCGGCTTGGACGGCGTTGGCGGAAACCGCGCCCGCGATGGCCGCGCCCGTCAGCGTCACGCCGCGTTTGGCGAAGAGGCCGCGCAGCCGTTCCAGCGCGCGACTGACCCGTTTCTGCGCGGTATCGTCACTCACACCGAGAGACAGGCCAATTGTGCGGAACTCCTGATTCTTGAAGAAGCGCAGCAACAGCGCGTCGCGGTCGGCTTCGACCAACTCGCCCAGGGCGGCATCAAGGTGTGGGGCGATGTGTTCCCAGACGGCATCGGGTTCGGCGGAAAGCAACTCGTTCATGGTGGCGGCCTCCTGTTCGCGGGCGCAACGGCGCACCTCGCTGCGGACAACCTTGGTCGCGAGGTTTTGTGCGGTGCGATGCAGCCAGCCGGTCAAGACCGGATGATCCGTGAGTTGCCGGGCTTTCTGCGCCAGCGCCACGAACACGCCTTGGGTGACGTCCTCGGCCAGGGGCGCGTCGCGAACCAAGCGCAACGCGGCGGAATAGACGAGGTCAATATGCCGCCGCACGAGTTCCGCAAACGCCGCCTCCGACCGGCGCCCGGCGTAATCGCGCAATAGTTGTTGGTCGGTCAGCCTGTTCACTCATTGAATAGTACCCGCCACCGCTCAAATCCGACAGGGAAAGGAGAAAATCCATTTCGACGGCGCGCACTTCCGCCGCGACATCGCGGCCAAAGCTTTTGACGAGTTGAAGTGACGAGGCTCAAATTGTTTGACCGCGAACCACGCGAATCTTGGTTCTTTGGATTACTTCGGGCCGCCAGCGCCTTGCATCTTGTTCATGATGTCCTTCACAACTTTGGCCTGAAGAGCTTGCTGCTGGCGGTAGTTTTTTAACTGGGTTTCTGTCAAGAGAGGCTCCAGTGCCTTGGCTTTCTGGTCCATAGCCCACTGCATGGATTCAGCCTCTGCCGCTACGGGGTCGCCGGGGGCTTGTGGATTGGTCGAGGGTGGCCTTGTGCTGCCGATGAATTGGTTGTAGTTCGCCTCATATAACGCGGCATAAACCCGGTCCAATTGTTCCGCGGTCAAGCCGAGGGTGGACTGCATTTGCAGCAGTTCTTGGTTCGCCACCAGACTTGCATTGTGTGCGGCTTCTTCCCGTTGGTAGGCGGGATAAGACGCTTGCTGGTCGGGCGTCAACAGCCCCTTGATTAGCTCCTCCGTATTGCCTGTTTCCTTGGCCAATCTGGCCAGCTCTTCCTTGTTAAATTTTCCGGAAACGCCCTGCTGCATCCCCGCCACCATTGCCTGCGTTTGTCGCATCAGGATTTCACGAACTGCTTGGGTTTGCTCTGGAGTCAGATGCAGGCTGGCAGCCATTCGCGACAAGCGGCCTTCCATCTGTTGCTCCGCCCTCTGTTTCATGGCGTCAGCCATCGCGCCGCTGACCGGGTTGTTGGTGGCCTCGCTGGCCTGTTGTGCAAGTTGGGATCGTAATTGCTCTGCCTCTCCAATTGCCCGCCGGGCCACCCCGGCCATGCCGCGTAGCCGCATCAATTCGGCGGTATTCTCGGGCAATCGTTCCTTTTCTCCTCGAATCGAGGCGAGTTGGTTCCTGGCTTCGTCGCGCTCGCGTTGCAACTGCTGGATTTGTTCGGCCAATGGCGCTTGCTGTTGCTGAAGCGTCTGGATTTGCTCGCGCAAACGTGAGACCCGATGCGTTTCGTATATTACAAGGGCGACGGTCAGGGCGGTTCCAATGATGGTCTTTTGCAGTGTAGTCATAGCGATGGTTTTGATGGCGGTTGCAGTTGCGGTGGCGGCGAGGGTTGTTCCGGCAAGGGCGGCGGCGGTTGAAATCGTGACGGCCAATCCGGCCGGCGCCGCGTGGATGGCGTTGGCCGTGAGCACCACGCCGAGGCTGGCGGCGCTCGTCGTCACACCCCGGCGCTTCAGGAATTCCTCCAGTTTCTCCAAGGCGCGCGTCACTCTCATGCGCGCGGCGTCTTCGTTGCTGCCCAGCGCCTGACCGACCGCGCGAAAATCCTGCTGCTCAAAAAATCGGAGCAGGATGGCGGTGCGATCCGCTTCCCCCAGTTCATTGATGGCTTCGTCGAGCAGCGGCGCGACCTGGGAGAAGTCCGCCTCGGAGTGGTTTTGCAGCGTATTCATTTCCACGGCCTGCCTTTCGCGGGCTTGGCGACGGCGTTCGCCGCGCAAGGTGTTGGCGGCCACAAAGCACGTGTGCCGGTGCAGCCAGCCGCCCAGCCGCACGTCGGTGGGCAGCGTCCGCGCCGCGCGGGCCAGGTCCACAAAGACGGTTTGCGTCACGTCCTCCGCCTGATGCGTGTCGCCGCCGACCAACCGGAGGGCCGTCGAATAAACCAACCCCACGAAGCGGTTGACCAGTTCGCGGAAGGCCGCGTCCGAGCCGTGCTGGCGGTAGTCGGCAAGCAACTGTTGGCTGTCCGTCATGTTCACTCAGCAGTAAAGACCCGCTGAAGGGGCAAACCGAACAAAAAAATTGAGCTGTGGCGCGCGCCTCTCATTTTTTTGCCCAGTGCTGAGACGAACTCCGACTCAGATTCAGTTTGCGCCGTTCTCCCTCACCCGAACCCTCTCCCGCTGGGAGAGGGGACGGCGAGCGCACGCCCTTCGATTTGCGGATGGCTGCCGCGCCAATCCAACCGCACGAGCCGCCACGAACCGGTGAATAATGCTCCCTCTCCCAGCGGGAGGGCCGGGGTGAGGGAGAGCCTGCGAAACACTTGCCACCTTCGGCGTCACTGAAAATGTCAAGGGAGCAGAGATGTCTTGTCCCCCAGCCGAACGCCGCGTAATGATTTCAACGGCCGACAGGTGAATTCCATGATCTGGCTTCGAACTTTGGTTTCGCGCGGCGCTCTCGGAGCGATGACGACCGGTTGGCTTTGCCTGACTCCGTGCGGAGCGGCGCTGGCCGCCGGGGCTGCAAATCTGTTGGTGCCGCTGCCCGCCGGAGAAACCGCCCTCACCGACATCGGGCTTTACCAGGTCTGGTGGCAGTCTTACGGCGGCGAGCCGGTGCGGATGCCGGTGTCGTGGACGGGGCATGCCGATGAGCGCACCGGCATTTCCTACAAGCCATGGGGCCGCGTCTTTGGCCGCGAGGCGTTGCTGATCCACTCGCCGTGGCGCGTTCCGCCGGGCCGCACGTGGGCGGAATATCAACTCGCGTTGCCGCGCCTCACGCCCATCAAGCTCTCGTTCGGCATTGTCATGGGGCCGGACGCCGGCGTGCAGGAGAAAAGCGACGGTGTGGCTTTCTCCTGCTACCTGACCGCCGACGGCGTGGAGCGCGAGTTGATGCGCGAACATCAGGCCACGGACAAATGGAAGCAATTCGACTTCGATCTTTCGCCGCACGCGGGCAAGACGGTCAAGCTTCGCCTGCAAGTCGAGCCGGGGCCGAAAAACAATCCGTCCTGGGACTGGTCCTTTTTCGGCGACGCGAAGCTCAGCGTCGGCACGGGACAGGATTCGCGGGACGAATTGCTGAAGCGCTTCACCGCTACCCGCGCCTACACCGCCACGTCAAAGGCGAGCCTGCTGGCGTTGAGCAACTCGGCCAACAATGGCGTCGTCCCGTCGAACCTGCTGCCGTTCTCAAACAAACTCGAACGCACCGCCGACGGCTGGCGCTTCAGTTACGTGGGCGCGGACGGTCCGGTGACGTTCACCTTCACTCCAGCCACCGGCACGCTGGACGATTTCACAGCGCAACTCGGCAAGGGACGTCCGTTCCTGCCCGCAACCGGCGGCGGGGCAACTATTGCACAAAAACGAGAGAACAAGACGGAGGAGATTCCGGCCCGCGGTGGCCGGGCGGCAGAAGTTCGTCGTGAGGGCGACACGCTGAACGTGGTTTGGGAATACGATTTGCCGGGTCAGCCGCTGCGCGTCGCGTGGAGTTACCGGATGCAAGGCAAGGCGCTGGTGGTTTCGGCGCGCTGCGACAAGCCGGTGATTAGCCGCTTCAGTCTCGGCAACGCAGCCGCACCACTGCGCCGAACTCTGACCGTGCCCTATCTGCCGGGCGTGGTGAACTACTTGGCGGTGGAGGGAACCTTCGTCTGCCGTTACTTGGATTGGACGCAATCCCACGCCTCAGAATGTCCACAAGGCGAAGTCACCTACCAGCTCACGACGGCCAGCAATCGCAACGCGCTCGTCGAAACCGGCTACATTGCCATCTCGCCGGACGTGGGCGAAGTGCTGCCGAATATTCCGCATCCGCCGTCGCCATTTCTCGGCGTGCTCGGCCCGCGCATAATGCTCGACATCTGGGGTCACAGCGAAGGTACTTTTGCCGGTGACGCGCGGAAGTTGCGTGAACTGAAAGATCATGGCGTGGATCACCTCGCCATCATCCAGCACGCCTGGCAGCACTACGGATACGACGTGAAGTTGCCGGATCATATTCCCGCCAACCCGGCGCTCGGCGGCGATGAGGCGATGAAACTTTTCGGGCAGGCCGCCAATGAGTGCGGCTACCTCTGGGCGCTGCACGAAAATTATCTCGATCTCTACCCAGACGCCCCAAGCTATGACGCCACGGCGCGGGTGTTGCAGGCCGATGGTTCGCCGTCGCTCGGCTGGCTCAACGAGGCCACGAAAGTCCAGGCCTTCGGGATCAAGGCCGGGCGCATGATCGGATTCGCAAAGCAAAACTCGCCCGAAGCCCACGCCCGCTACGGCACCACCGCCGCCTATCTCGACGTGCATTCCTGCGTCCCGCCGTGGCATCAGCTCGATCACGATGCCACGCAACCGCAGGCGGCGATGATGTCGTTGCGCGTGCAACGCGAGCCGGAATTGTTTCAGTTCGAGCGCGACACACACGGCGGCCCGCTGTTTGGCGAAGGCGCAAATCATTTTTATTGGGCGGGCCGCTGCGACGGCGTTGAGGCGCAGGTGATCGGCGGCGACGACCACACGCCGTTCCTCGATCTGGATCTGCTGAAACTCCATCCGCAGATGGTGAATCACGGCATGGGTTATTACGAACGCTGGTATCGTCGCGGCTACGGGATCGCGTGGGGCGTGGATGCCGGCAGCCCGCGCAGCCTCGACCAATATCGCGCGCAGGAACTCGCCTACGGCCACGCGGGCTTCATTGGCAACCCGCTCCCCGACCGCGTCCAATACGTCTGGCGGGAACACAATCTCATGCACCCGGTCCAACGCCTCTACGGCACCGCGCGCCCGGTCGAGATTCGCTACCAAGTGCAGGAGCGCTACGTGACCGGCAGCGCCGCGCTCGTGGCCGGCGATACTTCGCGCCAGCGCATTCGCTACGCCAGCGGTCTGACGCTGTGGGTCAATTGGCGGAAAGAGCCGTGGCGGGTGGAAGCGAAATCCCCGCGACACTTTGTTCTTCCCCAGTGGGGCTTTCTCGCCCTTGGCCGGGGCACCGAAGTCGCCACCGCGTTGCATGATGGCTTGCTCGGGGATTACGCCGAGTGTCCTGAATTCATTTTCGCCGACGCCCGCACGCACTTCGACCCAGTGGATGCCGGCCAGCGGAAGATGATTGAGCCGCGCCTCCGCGAGTTTCGACATCTCGATAGCAACCGTGCTCAAGTCACCTACGAATGGATCGTCAAAGATTCGCTCGACGACGATTTTATCTGCTATGTCCACGCTGTGAACGAGCGCGCACCGGCGGCACAACACATCGTTTTCCAGCAGGATCACGCCCTGCCCCGCCCGACGAGCCAGTGGCGCAAAGGCGACGTGATCGTGGATGGGCCGTATGAGTTCACCGTCAGTGACAAGTTTGATGACTACGATCTCGTCGTCGGCCTTTACAAACCCGGATCCCCGGTCCTCCGTCTGCAAGGAGTGGCTGACCGCCACGGTCGCGTCCAGATCGCAAAGCTGCGCCTTCAGAAACAGAACGGCCAGGTGACGGCGATTACTGCCGACTCAGTCACCCGCGCGCCGTCCGGCAGCGACGAGGACTTCACGGCCCACACGAATCCGCCCGGCACCTGGCTGGATTTCGGCAAAGTCGCCACGGACGGTTCGCTCAAGATCAACCGCGAAGCGAACCGCCTCGTCGTTTTTCCCTATCCGCGCGACAAATCATTTCGCGCCTCCCTCGATCTCAAAGCCCTTGCCCCCGCCGCCAAACGGACGAAGGTCCAGGTCCACGCGCTCGCTGCCGAAACCCAGCGCGATCTCGGTCCGGTTGATTTCAAACTGGAAAGCGGACGGCTGTTATTTACCTTCGCCACGCGCGGCGCGGGCCGCTACGTTGTGACGTGGTAGTTTTACGAAGTGTTGCGGGCCAGACCGCCGCGTTGTACTTTTTACGAACCGACCGGCAAGCACGGCGATCACGTGCCCGAGCGGCTGGAGCGTGGCATCGCCTTGGTGTTCGGTCGCCTTTTGAAACAGTCAAACCAATTAAGTAAAACATATATGCGAAATCTTTTTGCCATCCTGATTGTCATTGTTTCAACCACCGTCGCGACCTTCGCAGTGGATCCGCCCTCCTCAGTCGCCAACTCCGAGCGCGAGCTGATCGTCCCGCACGAAGTCATCCAGCTCTTCAACGGGCGCGATCTTTCGTCGTTCTACACCTGGCTGGTGGATTCTCATCGCGAGGATCCGCACCGGGTTTTCTCGGTCGTGGACCAGGTGGATGGCGCGCCGGCCATCCGCATCAGCGGACAGCATTACGGCGGTCTTTACACGAAGCAGCGGTTCGCGAACTACCGGCTGGTGGCCGAATTCCGGTGGGGCCTGGCCACCTGGGGTGCCCGCACCAACGCCACCAAGGACAGCGGGGTGCTTCTACATTGCTCGGGCCGCGACGGGAATTATTTATCCAAAACTTTCAACGGCCCTTGGATGCGCTCATACGAATTTCAAATCATCGAGGGCGGCGTCGGCGACCTGCTCGTGCTCGGTGGCTACGAACCGGACGGCACGGTGCAGAAATACTTCGCCACCGCCACGGTGACAAAGGACCGCGACGGCGAGCCTTGCTGGGACGCGAAGGGTGTCGCCAAAGCGTTTGAAACCGGCCGCGTCAATTGGTGGGGTCGCGACCCGGATTGGGCCGACAAACTTGGCTACCGCGGCCGGCAGGATGTGGAAAGTCCGGGGGGAGAGTGGACACACATCGAAGCCATTTGTGCCGGCGACACACTCGATTATTTTGTGAACGGCAAGCGGGTGAACCAAGCCACACAGCTCAGCCACAAATCGGGCCAGTTGATTTTCCAATCCGAGGGCGCGGAGATTTTCTTCCGCCGCATCGAACTCCATCCACTGCCGGCGGCGAAGTAATGAGGAATCGGCGCGATGCTCTGCTGGTGTTCCCTCTCCCCCTCGCAAGGGGAGAGGGTCAGGGTGAGGGGTTAAGCAAAGTTGCTGGACAAAGAGTTGGCTCATGGCCGCACGACTGTTCCCTCTCACCCCGGCCATCTCCCCCTCCACGGGGGAGAGGGAGAACCTCTCGCCCAACTCCAGGTGCTGTCGTCCATCGAGCGGCCTCCTCAGTTTCTTCTTGGTTCACGCGGAGCTGGAGCTCCGCGCTCCTATGGATGCGGATTCGCCGCACAGCCATTTTCACGGCGCTTTTCTCGGTCCTGGGTTCGATCACCCCTCGCGCCGCCGAAAGCCCGCTTGCCGCGGTCTTCACCGATCAACTGCCGGGGCACGACGCAACTCTGAGCCGCGAGATTGCCACGCAGGTTGCCGGGGCGGGATACCGCGTCCAATTCATAGGCGTCGCGACGCTCACCAACAGCTCCGCGCTCTCCACGCAGAAGCTCGACCTGCTCGTGTTGCCCGGCGCGCGATCGCTGCCGGCCGTCGCCGCGCCCGCCGTCGAGAATTATCTCCATCAAGGCGGTGATTTGCTCGCGCTGGGTCTGCCGGCGTGGGAGGACGCACTGTTCGAGTTGAATGCGAGATGGCTTTCGCGCGCGAACTTTGAGGCCGGTATTGCGGCGCAAAAGCCCGAGCAAATCCTGTTCGATTTTGCGAAGGCCGACCTAGGCCAGTGGCGGCGCGCGAGCGACAATCCTGGCACACACACAAGTCACGAAATCGTCGCGAGCGAGGGTGGCAACACTTTGCATGTCGTGATCGCGAAACTTACGGGTTGGGACACGTTCATGAGTCCGCCGTTGACGAACGCCTTTCCCCCGGGCCACACGCTCACCTGTTTTCGCGCCAAGGGCGGACTGCGGACAAAGCAACTTGCTCTTGAATGGACGGAGTCCGACAGCTCGCGCTGGATTGCGACCGTGGAATTGACGACGGAATGGAAAAACTACGCGCTGACACCCGAGGCATTCAAGGCGTGGGAGCCGCCGCCAAGCCGGCGCGGCAAACAGGAACGTTTTCAACCCAGGAATGCCGCGCGCTTTGTCGTGGGTCTGGCACATTCGCACACGCCGCAGGTGGGCGAGCAAAATGATTACTGGTTCGCCGGTCTTGGTACCGCGCGGAGTCCGTTTGGCGAGGCCAGTCTCCCGGACGAAATCAAATCGCCGCACCTAGAATCGGTGTCGCCAGGCTATTTGTTTTTTCCAATCGCCACGAACGTTGTGATTTGTGAAGCGAACGGGACGTCGGCTTTCCGCGCGCATTGGGAATCCGCCACGGCCGGAACAACCGCATCGCCTGGCCTGCATCCACGTCCGCGCGGAGTGGGGTTCAATCAATACCGGCAATATCGCTGGGAACCATTGCTGGAAGCCCACGATGCCGCGACCGATGATTACCGCGGAGCGGTCGCGGCGCTTTTGGTTCACGTGCAGCCACCATTTCGCGGCGGGGTTTGGGCAACGTTTACCCCGTCTGAGGCGGGCTTTTATCGGCAACCGCTTGTAACGAATTGTCTGCGGCAAACGCTCGCCCGCATGAGACGTGGAGTTTTTCTGGCCGAAGGCGGCGCGGAATTTTTCACGACATTTCCAGATCAGCGCTTCAGCGTCGGGGCGCGCGCGGCGAACTTCGGACGCGAGGCCGCGACGAATCTTTCCGTTTCGGTGGAATTCTGCGATGAGCACGAGAAGAGCAATCGAGCGGTGAAGCAAGCGAAGTTCGCGCTCGCTCCCGGGGCGCAGCATACGGTCGAAGAGATAACGCAACTTCAGAACAACGAGGAAAACCATGTGCACGTTACGCTGCGCGCGGGTGATGTTGTGGTTGATTCGTTGAGCCACGAGATTGGCATCTGGCAACCGAAGCCGAAGCCGGAATTTATCGAGGCGCGCGACGGTGGCTTCTGGCTGCGCGGAAAGCCTTGGGAGATCAATGGCGTGAATTACATGCCGTCGAGCGGCATCGGATTAGCGAACTGGCAGCACTTCGAACACTGGGTTGGCCGCGGCGCGTACGATCCTGAAATCATCGAGCGCGATTTGCGCCGGATGCAGGCGATGAATCTTAATGCGGTGAGCGTGTTCATCCACCACGAGTCGCTCGGCGCCCAACACATGCTGGATTTCCTGCGCCGTTGCCAAGCGCACGGCGTGCGCGTCAATCTTTCGCTTCGCCCTGGCACGCCGCTGGATTTTCGGTGGAACGAAATCCGGGAGTTGATCGAGCATTACCGACTTGCCCAGAATGACACCGTGTTTGCTTACGATCTCGCTTGGGAGCCGCGGCATGAACCGTCGGCGTTGAAATCGGATTACGTGAAACCTTGGTCGGAATGGGTGCAAAAACGCCTCGGCAGCGTGGATGCGGCGCGAAAGGCTTGGGGCGTGGGCGAGGAATTCAAATTTGAAATGTCAGATTTGAAATCACTTCCATCGCCGCCGATGAAATGGTTTACGCAGGACGGTCCGTGGCGAAAGCTCGTGGCGGATTACCGGTTGTTCCTCGACGACTTGCTGCGCGAAAAATACGCCGAGGCGCGGCGACTGGTGAAGTCCATTGACCCGAATCACGCCGTCAGCTTTCGCATGCAGCACGCGGGCGACCCGACTTTCAACTGGGACGCTTTTCTGCCCTACGATTTTTACGGACTGGCCGACGCGGTGGACATCTGGGAGTCGGAAGCCTACGGGCGCATCGGCGATTGGGAGCGGGTGAAGCCCGGTCGCTTCACCGCCGACTACGCGCGGCTGTGTGATGCCAGAAAGCCAATTGTCTGGGCGGAGATGGGCCACTCGGTTTGGAACAACCAGACGATGTCGCCGTCGGTCGAGCAACTGGATTTTCAAGCACGCTACTTCCACGATTTTTACCGGATGATGACCGAGTCCGGCGCGGACGGGATTTTCTTCTGGTGGTATCCGGGCGGCTACCGGCTGAACGAACGCAGCGATTTCGGCATCATCAACCCCGACGGCACTGACCGGCCGGTGACACGAATCATCCGCGACGAAGGCGGAACATTCCTCAAGGCTCGCAAGACCGGCACGAAACCGGATTACTGGATTTCTGTGGATCGCGACCGAGATGCGCGCGGGCTGTTTGGCATTTACGAAACGGTCAAGGACGAATACTGGAAAGCCATCGCCGCCGGAAAAACACCCGGACTTAAATGGACGAAGCAACCTGGACAACCTGCGACAGCGCCATGAATTGAGCCTTCAATTCGTCACGACAAATACTTCGTCGGAAACTTCCACGGCACGCGGTACTTCGGCACGGAGAGCTTCGCGGCTTCAGAGTCGCCGATAATTTTCTCCGTGGCGGGATCAAAGCGAATCGAGCGGCCCAGCTTGAGCGAGAGCAGGCTGAGCACAATCGGTACGTCCACATGCGTGTGGTAGAAAACGCTGGCGCTGGGTTGCTGGCGCGACTTGATGCAATTGAGCCACTCCCGCTCGTGGCCGGGCGACGCCGGAATCGAGTGCGGCGGCGGTTGCATGTCTTTCATCGCGTCACCTTCGGGCACGATCTTGAACATGCCGTAGTTCGCATACATCGTCCCGTTGACGCCGTGGAAGTAAATGCCGAGACGGCGGTCCGGTTTGGGGTCGCCTTCCAAGTCGAACCCGTAACTGTTGGTGAGCGACGACATCCACGTCATCGTGCACTTCGGGTATTGCCAGAGGACTTCGTGGTGATCGTAAGCGTCGCCGTCGTCCTTGACGATGAACCGGCCGCCCGCGGAGCTGGTGATGAGGGGATACCCCAGCTCCAGCGCCCAGACGGGCAGATCAATGATGTGCGGCGCCATGCCGGGCGTCCAACCGCCGCTGTAAGCCATCCACGAACCGTGCTCATAGGCGCTGCTCGCCAAGGAGCGGTTATACGGAATCAGCGGGGCCGGCCCGCACCAGAGGTCCCAATTCATTCCCGGGGGTAGTGGGTTTGCCCTGGAGATGCCAATGCCGGCGGGCGTCTGGTTCATCACGTTGAACGTGCGCACCGTGCCAATGGCGCCCAGGTTTCCGCTGCGGATATATTCCACGACACTGCGATAATTTTCCGTGGCGTGAATTTGCGTCCCGATCTGGCAGATGATGTCGTGGTGCTTGACCGCGTTTCGCACGGCGAGACTTTCCCCTAGATGGAGTGTCATCGGCTTTTGGAGGTAAATGTCCTTTCCCGCTTCGCACGCGGCGATGGCGTGCAGGCAATGCCAGTGTGGCGGGGTGGCGATGATGACGGCGTCGAGGTCGGGCTGCTGGAGCATTTCGCGAAAATCTACGTAGCCTTTGCATGTCGGTTTGTAAGTCTCCACCGTGGCTTCGAGCCGGGCATCGAACACGTCACATGCCGCCGTGACCACGACATCCGGCTCGCGAGCGCAGATGCCGAGGTTGGCGCGGCCCATGCCGCCGCAACCGATGATGCCCAGGTGAATGCGGCTGTTGGGCGACGGCTTGCGTGCCGATTTTCGTTTGGCAGCGAACGCCAGGTGCGGCAACGCGAAACCCATGACGGTAATCGTCGCAGCCTTTTGAATGAATTCGCGACGCGTGGTGGCGATGGTTGGTTCGATTTTCATAATGACCTTTGGAGTTTTGAGTGTTCAGCGGTTTGGAAAATAAGTTGGCGCGAGCGAAGCGTGGTAAGCGCGCCAATGCGCCGCGCAGTTTTCTTCGCTGGCTTGCGCGCCGCGATGCAGCCACAAACGGAAACGCAGGACCAGTGGTTCGCCTTTCTTCAATTCATAGCGCGTTCCACTCGCTGGGAACGTGGGCTGAAACCAGTTCAACTCCGGGAACTTCACCCAGTCCCCTGGGTAATCGGGGTTCGCGTTGTGTTGCAGAACCACGATTGCTGAAGGCCGCGCTGCACCACCGAACTTGCCGGAAAGTTCGGCCCACGCCGTGCGTGGCGTGGCATTCGTCGGATCGGTATGAAAGATGATTTCCTGCTCAGCGACCATCGCCAGACGGATGTTTAGCCCGCCGTAGTGGAGCGTCCCGCGACGAGCGAGCGACACGGGCTCGTTCAGCGCGGTGAACTGGAATTCGAGATCAACGACCCGCTCATCCGCAGTGGCGCGGTACGCGCGGATTATGGCGCGCTCGTGAACAATCGATTCGCCGCTCTCCCATTTCCAAACGTTCTCGGCTTCGATCTGCGCGAAGACCGGACCGCTGGTCCCGCTGCATTTGCCGGTGGGTTTGGCGAAGACCTTTTGCAGCGCGTGCAGATCACCGCGCTGCCCGCGCCAGTCCACCTCCGGCCAGGCCCAGTAAACGCCACGATGATGAGGATGGTCCACGGACCAGTCCTTGGTGAGCGTTTCGCCGTCGAGACCGAAGAGCGGATGGATATAATCGCTACGGGCGCGGGCGTAAATGCGGCTGGCCGAAGCGACATTAGTCATCAAGTCGCCGGGTTCAATCGTCGCGTAGTTGTAGCGAAGAACTGGCTGGCCTGCCTCGGTGATGTCGAACTCACCACTGGCCGCGTCCTGTTTCGCGCGCATGTCCGGGTTGGTTGCCCGACGACTTTCCTGAAACTGGAAATGACGTTTGCCTTTCGGTCCGGGCGGCATGAGCCAGCAGAGGCGCGCCGACGCGCGGACTTCGCCCGCGACAAGAAGTTGCACCGGCACGACCGACCCGGCTAATGATGACGCCGGCCCAAGCTCGCGAAGCCCCAACCGTCCTTCGACAGCCGCGACCTGTTCGCTCTTGCTCAACTTGACAGTAGCCGCAACCGGCGCGTGGGTTTTGCTCAGTGCGCCGTCAGAATCATTGACGACGGTCTCGGCGCCGCTGGCAGCGATGGCGGTGAGGATTGCCAGAAAGAAGCCCCTGCAGAATTGCGTGCTCATCGTCGTGAAGATTATCGCGGCCAGCCTGATTTAGAGACCGGATGCGCTGCGTGTCGAGCGGAATTCCAGGTTGCTTTCCGGACAGCTTTGGTGGGCGGACAATCCTCAATTCCGTGAACACGAGATTTCCCGCGCCCGCCCGGAGGTCACTTTCCCGCCGGGCTTTGAAGGCGTCGAGATATTGACGCGGACGTTGTTGCTTGCGAGTGGGAACAATCTGTTGTTTGCTCCTGAATCGCCTCAGGTTGACTTGCGACTGCTCAAGAACCGAAGACATAATATGTTTTCTAGCGACTCACTCCGGCAGACGCGCCGGTCAGGCCACTGTTGTTCATCGGCTGCCGGCGCAACAGAGTCGCGAGGACTGTCGTGCCTTGGGGAGGAAAGGAGAGTGAGATGAAAATTCGTAGCTGGCTTTGCCTCGGTTCATTGTGCTTGTGGTTGCTGCCCGACGGGACGTTTTCGCCCCGTGGTATAGCAGGATCCGCTACCTCGGAGGTCCGCAAAGTGTTTATTCCACGGGGCGAGGTGACGCGGCAGCAGTTGGACCTCTGGCTGGATTCAAACGTGCATGACTGGCGCTGGCATCTGGGCGAAGTGCCCGGCGCCGAGCGACCTGAGTTTAAGGATACAACATGGGAACTCGTTGATTTGGGTTTCAAGTGGTGGCCGCACGATTCCACCGGCTGGTTCCGCACCCGCATTACCGTTCCAGAAACGATCAACGGAATTCCCATCAAGGGCGGGACCATTCGCATGAAAGCCGGCGTGGATAACGGCGCCAAAGCGTATGTGAACGGCGCGCTGAAACAAGAGTTTGAATGGTCGAAAGGCGATTTTATCCTGACGGACAAGGCGCAACCCGGCCAGATCATTACGGTGGCGCTTCATGCCGTTAACCGGCCGGGGTCCGGCAGCTTGTTGGAAGCCTCGCTGGTGAACGGTCCCGGCGAGACGTTGGTGGACGGCTTGCGCGGATTGGTGAAGGACCTCACCGCGGCCTTGGAGGATGGGGAATACGTGCCCGCGGCGGAGACGGCTCATTGGCAGAAGCTGGTGAATGAATCGCTCCAAACCCTGGACCTTGCGGCGTACCGATCCTCCAACCGCGACACTTTTCTGGCTTCTGTTGAAAAGGCGCGGGCAATCCTGTTGTCAGATCGCGCCACGGTGGGGGAACGCTTGAAGAAGACTGCTGAAAACCTAGAGACATTGAAAGGAAAGATCCGACAGGAACGCGCGGCGGGCGCGCAAATGGCATATCCCGCCGCCGATGCGCGCGTCGTGGAAGGTTTTTTGCGCTACGTGCGTGATGATCTGGCGGAAATCCATTCGGGACACAAACTCCGTGGACTCAAAGGCGCGGCGTACATCGACCGGCTTTGCCTGGAGGCGCTGAAAGAAGTTCTGGTCAGGGACGCACCAGTACCGCAGTACCGAACAGGGCCCTCCAAAATCCGCGTCGGAGCATTCTGGCAAAACGATCGCCCGGTGTACTTCACAGGCGTCGGCCACTTCGGCCAAGTGCGCGAGGACATTCCCATCCTGAACGACTACGGTTTGAACATCATCCAGATCGAGATGGGGCCGGCAAATGGCCTGCCGACGCCCGACACGGTTGATGTGGAAGCCATTCGCCAGAATGTTGTTCAGTGGCTGGATCAGGCGGCGGCTCACAACGTGGCGGTGAACCTGTTGATTTCGCCGCATTATTTCCCCAAGTGGGCGTTCGATGCGGACCCCGCGCATCAGCAGTGCGGGCACGGCTTCGTGAAGTTTTGCATCGAAGCGCCGAACACGCGGGTGGTGATGGAGAAATGGCTGGACGCGCTGATGCCGCTGATCGCGCATCATCCGGCGCTGCACAGTATCTGCCTCTCGAACGAACCGCAGTACCAGGGGCGGTGCGCGTATGAGCGGGCAGCCTTTCAAAAGTGGCTGAAAGCCAAATGGGGTTCCATCCGCAAAGCCAACAAAGTTTACGGCACGCAGTTTCGGCGATTTGAGGATATTGACCTGCCGCAGGACGCGTCGCACTACGGTTTGTATTTTGATCGGTGGCGTTTCAACCAGGACCGCTTCGTGGTGTTTCATGAAATGCTGCGCGAGCGCATCCGCCGATACGCTCCGGACTTGCCCGTTCATGCGAAGGTGATGTCGCACGCTTTCGAGGATCCGGGCCGGTTCGAGGTGGGGATTGATTACGAACGCTTCGCCCAGCTTGATCGCATCGCGGGCAATGATTGCGTCGTGGAGTTTACCGGCGAACACCGGAGCGAATACGCGTGCGACTGGCAGACCATGGCGATGAATTACACACTGCAACATTCGGCGGCGCCGGACAGCCCGATTTTTAATTCCGAAAACCACCTGATCGGCGATGGCGACACGCGCTACATTCCGGAAAGCTACATCCGGACGGTGTTCTGGCAGGAGGCGCTGCATGGTCAGGGCGCGACAACGACCTGGGTGTGGGAGCGCGGACAGGGAGGAGACCTGGCGGAGAACATCTTGACGCGGGCGAATTGCGTGCGCGCGTTTGGTCGTGTAGCGCTTGACCTGCAACGGCTCGCCCCCGAGGTCCATGCGCTGAGCCAGGCCCCGGCCCAACTGGCCATCTTGTTTTCGTATTCGAGCCTGTTGCCCTCCAAGGATTACGTTGACGAGGCGCGGGCGGCATTTGAAGGGGCGTATTTTGCTGACGTCACCAGCGATTTCGTCACTGAACGTCACATCGAATCGGGCAAGCTGGCGCGGTATAAACTGGTGGTGGTGCCGCGTGCGTCCCACGCGCCCGATCCGGTCGTAAAGGCATTCAACGAATACATCCGGGATGGCGGCACCGTGATGACTGTGGGCCGCTGCTTCACGCACGACGAGTATGGGCGCGTTCGGCAGAAGGCCCTTGTTCAGTCTGGCCGCGGCCGGCTGGTCACTTACCCGGCCCTGCTGACGGCGCATGCGTACCGGGATATTCTCGACCGGCTCCTTGACGAGACGAAGATGGCGCGACTCGTCCGGATCGAAGGCGCCCACGGCGAACCAATCTGGGGCGTGAATGTGCGCGCCGTGGAAGAAAACGGACGGCTGCTGATCAACCTGCTCAACCTGTCGCGGGAGCGCCAGCAGGTGCGTCTCGTAACGAAGCCTCCGGCCAAAAATGCACTCAATCTCATGGACGGCAAGGAAATGGAAGTTCCGTTCACGCTTTCGCCGTTGGAACCGGTATTACTGGTGCGGAGGCCGAGATCGTGATCAGCGTGTGTAAGTATCATCGCGGGGATCGTGCTTGCGAACCACGGGGATGAATCGAAACGCGATCAAGGTCGCATACGGGCATCGCTTGGCAGTTCGCCGACTGGCTTTGCGAAGTCAACGACCCAACTCAGAGGATGTTCACGCTCGTTGTTTCCGGCGGCAAGTTCGACACACCGCGCGGAGTTCCGAACTCCTGTCGCGCGTCCAACCACATCGTTGGGGCTCACTCCGGGTGATTTTTTCCGTGTTGGAGAGGAGAAACGGCGAATGACTCACGGCGAATTCGAGAGCACCACCCACCCGCCGAAGATTTTTCGGCGTTGACCCGCGCATCCTTTGGCGCGGATTTTATTCTGAACCGGGGGAAAGCTTCAGGACGGGTTTTCCGTCAATGCATTTCCCAATCGGATGTATTCGTTGATTTTTCTACGTTCGTAACGATGTTTCTGGGCTTTCTTGGGGCGATTCTCCACTTTGCGGAAGGGATGTTTATTGTTCAATATGGCTTCCGTGATTACTTCCAACGTTTTCGTCATATCTCACTTTCCTTTCTCGAACCAACTGACTCGAGCGTCATTGAAACCAGCTTCCGGCGCTCGCCAGCCGGGGCGAACGCACCGACGGCTGGATGTTACTGCATAATTTGACCGGACACAAATTAAAAAGTTCAAAATCTCGAAATTCTTTTTGGTGAACCAGTCAGTCGATCATTCCTCTCTGAGCCTGGCCCGGCGGACCTGGAGACCAAACGCGCCCGCTTGCCACTCAGCTTCAATCCGTTCCGCCAGGAGTGCGCACCCAGCCCGACTGTAAGCAGCTCGAACTTGCGGGAATTCGGTTTTCAAAATGCCGGCCACGACCAGCGTGCCGGCCGGGCTCAAACGATTCAGAATACGATTCCGTTCAGCCAGGAGCAGATTGGCAATCAAGTTGGCGCAAATCAGGTTATACTTCTGCCGCGACCGGGGTGGGGATTTGGTCAGGTCCCGGCGATCAAAGCGAATCTGTTCCAACACACCGTTTCTCACGGCGTTTGCCCGCGCCACCCGAATCGCTTCTGGATCAAGGTCGATTGCGTGCACGGGTGAGTATCCGAGTTTCGCCGCCGCAATCGCCAGAATGCCCGACCCGCTGCCGATGTCCAAAAACGATTGTGCTTCGCCGCTTCGCCGAAATGCCACGAGCTGCTCCAGACAAAATTTCGTTGTCGGATGCTGGCCCGTGCCGAAGCTCAGTCCGGGATCGAGCACGACCACCGCCTGGTATTTTCGCGGACGGCGTTTGCTCCAGCTTGGTTTGATCAGCAACGACGCTCCGATTTCGATGGGTTTGAAGTGCCGCTTCCACGATTCCGCCCAATCCTTCCGTCGCACTGTTCGCACCGTGATTGTTCCAGGACCAATCTCCAGCCCGTGAACTTGGATTGCCTTCAAACCCGCCAACAACCTGGCGCGCTTTGCCGGCGACCAGTCGGAACGCTTTTGGCAAAAGACACTCGCCACTGGAGCGTTGGTTTCAGCGTCCGTGTAAACCGAAGCCGGTTGACCGGACAAATGCTCCAGCAGCGCGGCCACGGCCTCTTCCGCTTCAACCGAAACGGCCACGGAAATTTGCCGCATCGTACCCGGCTTCATGCGAGATCGCGCCACGGTGTGAAATTGAGCCGTTGGATTTCGGTCTTGTGCGCGTGATGATGCACTTCCGTGAGGCTGGCATACTCGATTTCGAACCCGGCGGTTTTGCGCAACGGCAATCCCAGCAGAATCGCCAGTATCATCCGGATGACGCCGCCGTGACAGACTACTGCCACGGTCTGGCCGGGGTTTTCGCGCAGGATTTGTTGCAGACAAGGTTCGACGCGGTCGCGAAATCCTTGGACCGACTCGGCATTTGGGATGGTCGCTTGCTCCAATTTGTCCAGCCATTCAAAGGGTTCGACCTGGAATTGCTCCCGTACTTGTTGCCAGCCCAGTCCGGTCCAGTCACCAAAATCCACTTCGCGCAAACCATGCAAAACGGCGGGCGCGCGCCGGCTGTGCGCCGTCAGCGGCTTGAGTGTTTGTTGCGCCCGCTTCATCGGGCTGACGTAAATGGCGTCCAAAACCGTCGAACGCAAATAGTTCGCCAGCAGCCGCGCTTGGTGATGGCCGTGGTCGGAAAGCTCCATGTCGATGCGTCCGCCAAACACCCGATGATAGCGTGATTCCACTTCGCCGTGGCGTAACAGGAACAGTCGGGTGGGAGGATTCAAGGTTGAGCGTTGAGCGTGGCGGTTGGGCTAAGCCACGGCTGCTTGTTGCGCCGCCAGCAATTCCCGAATGCCAGTCTTGCCGAGTGCCAGCATGGCGGCGAGCTGCGCTTCGCTGAAGGCGGCCTCCTCACCGGTGCCTTGCAGTTCGATGAATTCACCGGCGGCATTGACGACCAGATTCAGATCCACCGCCGCGGCGACATCCTCGGTGTAACAGAGATCGAGCAACGGTTGCCCGTTGACAATGCCGACACTCACGGCCGCCACCGGATGCAGGAGCGGGTCTTTGGCTAGTTTGCCATCCGCTAATAACTTTTTCACCGCCAGCGACAACGCGACATAGACGCCGGTGATGGCGGCGGTTCGCGTTCCGCCATCCGCCTGCAACACATCGCAATCCGCCCAGATGGTGCGCGCGCCCAGCAGTTCCAGGTTGATGGCGGCGCGCAATGCCCGACCGATGAGCCGCTGGATTTCCTGGGAGCGCCCATCGATTTTCCCTTTGGTGATGTCGCGTTGCTTCCGTTGCAAAGTGGAATAGGGCAACATCGAGTATTCCGCCGTGATCCAGCCCCCGCTCACATTCTGTTCCTTCATCCAACGGGGCACGGTCTCCTCCACCGTCACGCCGCAGATCACGCGCGTGTTGCCCCATTCGATCAACGTTGAGCCGGTGGCATAAGGCGCGATGTGGTTTTGGAAACGCACGGGCCGGAGTTGGTTGGGCCGTCGGCCGTCGGCCCTGGGCGTGGAGTTGGCGGGTGCATCGCTCATAAATTGCGCGCATGGTAACGACGCGCTCCGCGCCCGGCAATCGTGAAAAAGTTTGTGAGCGAGACGACGGCAGACGACTACTTTTTGCCCACTTCAATCGCGGCGAACAAACTTTCTAGGTTATTGAGCGGCACGTTTCTTGGCGACGTCGGGCTGAGCAGGTGGCGAAGGTAATCAATTGCATCTGGAATGTTTCTGATCGACCGCGGGAGCGTGGCTCCGGAAGCGTTGGCGTGGCCGCCGCCTTGCAGTTTCTCGGCAACTTTCAAGGCCTCGCCGTTCTTGCTGCGCAGGCTGACGATGACGGTGTTGTTCGCCTTGCGGAACAAGGTGATGAGAACGGGATAAGGTGTCGCCTTTTGTTCGAGCAACTGGTGCACGATCAGATTGTTGTTGCCGACGACGGTATCGACATAGCCGACCGAGGGACTGATTTCCGCGACGTTGGCCTTGCTCCACGCAAAGCCCAACGGGTCTTCAATCCGGCGTTTGATGGCCATGACTTCCAGCAGCGGATGGTCGAGCAGCCGTTCGAGTTCGCCGTCGATAACCGCGAGCAGATTCCAAAATTGATAGGTCTTGACGAGGTTGGCGTAGTCATTGGCGATGACGAAATCCGGATCGTCCTCCAAAAACAAATCCGCCACGTTATTCAAGTGAACGAGCCGATCCAGCGCCGGTGAACCCAGCCCTTGCTTCTGGCACAGTTCGTAACAGAGCAGCCCGGCGGACTTGTTCAGGTCGTGAATGAGATGGGCGTATTTGGGCAAGGCCTCGGTGGCGTGATGGTCGATGACGACCCATCCCGGCTTGTCCAGTCGCCCTTCAAAACTCAGATCGCAGACCCACGCGGTGGCTTCCCGTGGCTCGCGTTGGCGCCAGGTGTTGTAATGATAGGCTTCCAATGGGACGTCGTCGCCGTGCAATTTTTTTGCCAGCCGCTGCAAGAGCACACCGGCCACCAGCCCATCAAGATCGCTCTCGTGGGTCAGGATCACCTCCGGTTTTTGAAAATTAGTCATCTGGCGAAAAGATTAACTTAATTTCAGCGCAGTGGCGAGTGGTGTTTTTGCGCGCGGTCGTTGTTGCTAGTTTTTCCTTTATCGGTTGGTGGGGCATCCTACACTTGATCGAACTTTATGAATCGATTTGATCTGGCCGGCGAAATCGCTGTCGTCATCGGTGGGACGGGTGTGTTGGGTGGGGCGCTCGCCGAAGGTCTGGCGCAGGCCGGCACGAAAGTGGCGGTGCTGGGGCGCAATGCTGAACGCGGGGCGGCCCGCGTCAACGCCATCAAAACCAGTGGTGGTCACGCCGCATTTTTCTCCGCCGATGTGATCAGCCGTGACAGTTTGCACACCGCGCATCAGGCCATTGAGAAATCCCTGGGGGCGCCCACAATTTTGGTAAACGCCGCCGGCGGCACTGATCCGAAGGTGACGGTGACTGCGGATCGCGCCATTGAACAAATCGCTCTGGAAGATTGGCGCGCCAACTTTGACCTCAATCTGGTCGGCGGGGTGTTGTTGCCGTGTCAGGAGTTCGGACCGGCGATGGTGAAGCGCAGCAAGGGCAGCATCATCAATATCGCCAGTGTTTCTGGGCATCTTCCGCTGTCGCGCGTGGTGGCGTATTCGGCGGCGAAGGCGGCGGTGTTGAGCCTGACGCAGTTTCTGGCGCGCGAATGGGCACCGAAAGGCGTACGCGTGAATTCCATCACGCCGGGCTTTTTCCCCGGCGAACAGAATCGTCGCCTGCTCTTCAACGAGGACGCCACACCAACACCGCGCGCCCAGGCGATTTTCGGCCACACGCCGATGGGTCGCTTCGGCAAACCGGAGGAACTGGTTGGCGCAGCAATTTTTCTGGCGAGTGAAAAGGCCAGCAGCTTCGTCACCGGCGCGGACATCCGGGTCGATGGCGGCTTTCTGTCACAAACAATTTGAGCTAGATTATCCCTGTGCAAATCAAGCCGGTCTTATCCGAAATCGCGGGCGCAGGGAATCTCGTCACCGCGGAGCAAGTGGCCGAAGTGATCGCCAGGACGTGTCCGGCTGATTCTTATCGCGGTAAGCGCGTGCTCCTCATCGTTCCCGACGGCACGCGCACGGCGCCGGTGGGACTCTTGTTTCAAACACTGCACCGGCAAATCGCAGAGGTGACCAAAGCGTTTGATGTGCTGGTCGCTTTGGGAACACATCAGCCGATGAGTGAGGCGGCCATCTGCCGGCGGCTGGATATCACGGAAGCGGAGCGCAAGGAAAAGTATCGAAGGGTCGCATTCTTCAATCATGCCTGGAACCAACCCGCGGCGCTCAAACAGATTGGCACCATTCCCAGCGACGAAATCAAGGCGATGACCGGCGGCCTGTTCGCGCTGGAGGTGCCGGTAGAGATCAACCGGATGGTTTTTGATTTCGATCAGATCATCATTATCGGTCCGGTGTTCCCGCACGAAGTCGTCGGGTTTTCCGGCGGGAACAAATACCTGTTTCCCGGCGTAAGCGGTCCGCAGATTTTGAATTTCTTCCACTGGCTCGGCGCAGTGGTCACGAACCCAATGATCATCGGCAACAAACGGACGCCCGTCCGCAAAGTGGTTGATCGCGCCGGTTCAATGGTCAACGTGGACAAACTCTGTTTCTGCATGGTGGTCGATTCGTCAAAAAATCTCGCGGGTCTTTTTGCCGGCTCACCGGAAAGCGCGTGGGACGCGGCGAGCGAACTTTCCCGAAAGGTGCACATCACCTACAAGGAAAAGCCCTTTCACTCGATCCTCTCCTGTGCTCCGACGATGTACGACGAGCTTTGGACCGGCGGCAAGTGCATGTATAAACTTGAACCGGTGCTGGCCGACGGCGGCGAACTGATCATCTACGCACCGCATATTTCCGAGATCTGCGTCGCGCATGGAAAGACATTGTTGGAAGTCGGCTATCATTGTCGCGATTACTTTTTGAAACAATGGGAACGATTCAAGCATCACCCGTGGGGCGTGCTGGCGCACAGTTGCCACGTTTACGGTCAGGGAACGTTTGAAAATGGCGTCGAAACGCCGCGCGCGCGTGTGACCTTGGCGACCAGCATTCCGCCGGAAATCTGCCAGCGCATCAACCTCGGCTATCGCGATCCGAAAACCGTCCGCGTCGAAGACTTTGCCGATCGCGAAGCGGAAGGTGTGTTGCTCGTGCCCAAAGCCGGCGAAATGCTCTTCCGCCTCACCCATCCGCCGAAATGGGCGGGCGGGGATTGAGCTTGCCGGATCAAGAATCGCGCCTTTAATCTTTGCCGATGAAACGAGCTGGTCGCCTTTACCTTTGGACGGGACTTTGTGCGGTGCTGCTGCACGCCTCGTCCGCGCGCGCCGACATGCTCGACACCTGGACCAAGGTCAACCCGCCTCCCCAGTTGAACACGCTTTACAGCATCATCAACACCAACGGCCTTTTTCTAGTGTGCGGCGCCAACGGCGCCATCACGGTCTCCACCAACGGCATCAACTGGACCAATCATCATACCGGTGTCTCGAGCACATTTAGGGGAATCACATTTGGGAACGATACTTATGCGGTCGCTGGCTATGATGTGAACAACCGCACCATTTACACGTCCACCAACCTCAACAAATGGAAGCATGAGATTTCCTCGCCCGCCAATTATTTCCTAGCCATCACTTACGCCGCCGGATTGTTCGTGACCGTCGGCGACACCGGCAGAATCCAAACCTCCGACGTAGGTGTCGATTGGACAAACCATGTTTCCGGAACAACCAACGACTTGTACGGCGTGGCGTATGGCGGCGGCAGCTTCGTGGTCGTCGGCGCCAACGGCACCATCGTCACTTCCGCCGACGGCCTCAACTGGACCAACCGCGCCTCCGGCGTCACCAATTTTCTGCGCAGCGTGGCGTACGGCGACGGCGTCTTTGTCGCGGTCGGGCACGACGGTACCATCCTCAGTTCGACCAACGGCAGCGACTGGAGTAGTTCCTCCTCGGGCACGACCAATTTTCTGTTCGGTGTCGGCCATGGCAGCACGAACTTTGTGGCCGTGGGCGCCGCCGGCACCATTTTGTCCTCCACCAATGCCGTGGACTGGTCGCCGCGCAATTCCGGTGTCACGAACAATTTCTTCAGCGTCGCGTACGGCGACGGCCGGTTCGTCACGGTCGGGCTGGCCGGTCAGATTTTGTATTCCGGCACCCCGTCGCCACCCACTTTGACCGCCGACAACTACAGCACCAATGGTTTTCAACTGACCATCACTGCGGACATCGGCAAACCCTACCGGCTCCAGTTCAGCCCCGACCTGCTGACGTGGGCCGACTTGCTGAGTCACACCAACACCCAGGCCACGTTTCAGTATCTCGACACGTCCGCGACCAATGCTCCAATTCGCTTTTACCGCGTGGCGTCGCCGTGAACTCGGTGAAATGAGAGAACCGCAAGTCGTCAGGCATCCGTTGGAACAGACTTCGCCTTACTCGTTCATGGGTCGGTTGGTTGCTGCCGGGTTGATTCTGTTTTCAAACTGTGCAATCGCCGGATCAGTGGAAAACCTCCGGCTCGCCTGGCAGACCAACGTCCTTAAAATCAGCGGTGACAACCTCCCCGGCGGCACGGTCGACATCTGGTGGCTCGAAGCCTTTTGCCGTCGCGGCTCCACCAAACGACCGTGGAACGAAACCACGATCCCGCACACCACCGAGTTGCTCTCCGCTGACCAGCACGGCCAGTGGTTGCGCCTCCGCAGCAAAGTGCAACCGTCAGTGGAAGTGCTCCAGGATTTGCGCGTCGTGACCGACGGCGTCGAGATCATGGTCGAGTTGAAGAATTCCGGTGACGAACCCGCGGACCTGGAATGGTTCGAGCCGTGCATCCATGTTGATCGCTTCACCGGACGCAACCAGACCAACTACATCGAGCGCTGTTTCATTTTCACCGAGCGCGGCCTGACGACGCTCGACCAACTGCCACGCAACGAAGAGGCGCTTTATCGCGGAGGGCAGGTCTATGTGCCCAAAGGCATCAACCACGACGACGTGAACCCGCGTCCCATCAGCCCCGTCACGCCCGCCAACGGCCTCATCGGCTGCTTCTCCGCCGACAACCAATATCTGCTGGCGACGGCATGGGACCAGACGCAGCATTTGTTTCAAGGCGTGATCGTCTGCATCCATTCCGATCCGCATGTCGGCGGATTGAAACGGCATGAAACCAAGAAATTGCGCGGCAAGATTTATCTCATGAAGAACGACCCGGCAAAGCTGTTGAAACAGTATCAACGGGATTTTCCAGATCAGAAATAGTCGGTCGCTTTAGCCCCTGGCCGATTCGAGGAAATCGACCGGCCCCGATAACCCTCGCCGTCTTTCGCCTTTGCTTCTAACTTGCCTAAAACCATGTGCGGACTACGATGCTTGCCGCGTAAGACTGGATGACTTTTACGCGAACTGACAATCCACATCGCTAAAGAAACCAATCAAATGAAATCCAACAGCAACGGCTCTACGCTCAACTTCGAAGCCCAGCTTTGGGCCGCCGCCGACAAGATGCGCGGGCACATGGACGCCTCGGAATACAAGCACGTCTGCCTCGGCCTCATCTTCCTGAAATACATTTCCGACGCGTTCGAGGAAAAACGCGAGCAACTGCTGTTCGGCTTCTCCGATCCCAAGAGCGAATGGTTCATCAAGGACGAACCGCAACGCGCCGACGCCGCCGAGAATCGCGACGAATACCTGGCCGCAAATGTCTTCTGGCTGCCGCCCGAAGCCCGCTGGCACACCATCAAGGCCAAAGCCAAATCGCCGGAGATTGGCAAGGTCATTGACGACGCGATGGGCGCGATTGAGCGCGAGAATCCCGCGCTCAAAGGCGTGCTGCCGCGCGATTACGCCCGGCCCAGCCTCGACAAAGTCCGGCTCGGCGGACTCGTGGACATCATCAGCAACATCGGCTTCAACGAATCGGCGGCGAAGTCCAAGGACGTGCTCGGGCGCGTCTATGAATACTTTCTCGGTAAATTCGCCAGCGCGGAAGGCAAGGGCGGCGGCGAGTTCTACACCCCGCAATGCGTCGTGCAGGTGCTCGTCGCCATGCTTGAACCCTACAAAGGCCGCGTGTTCGACCCGTGCTGCGGTTCGGGCGGCATGTTCGTGTCCTCGGAAAAATTCGTGGAAGAACACGGCGGACGCGTGGGCGACATCGCGGTTTACGGGCAGGAATCCAACTACACCACCTGGAAACTGGCGCGGATGAATCTCGCCATTCGCGGCATTGACGCCAATCTCGGCCCGCGCAACGCCGACAGCTTCCGAGCGGATTTGCATCCCGACCTCAAGGCCGATTTCATTCTCGCCAACCCGCCGTTCAACATGAGCGATTGGGGCGGCGAAAATCTGCGGCAGGACGTGCGCTGGAAATTCGGGATGCCGCCGGTGAACCACGCCAACTACGCCTGGATTCAACATTTCATGAGAAGCGAAATCCGACGAAATGAACTGTAGTTACGTATATTTCGACCACACGAACGGCGGGAAATCGCCTTGCCCGCACCCGCGCTACAAACAAGAGGATCGTTGTGTCTTCCATGGCCGCGCCGTTTCAAAAAAGGATGTGGATTTCAAAGATGCGCTGAAGAAGCTGATTTCAAGAATCGCGAGCGCGGCAGAATCTCAGATTTACGACTTCAGGGGGTTCATCTTCCCGCAGCAGGATTTCAAACGGACATGTTTTAACAAGAACTGCGACTTCCGAAAGGCGGAGTTTCATGGAGGCGTTGACTTTCGCAGCACGGATTTTTTGGCCGGTGCGGATTTTCACAGCGCCGTTTTCAACGGGCCTGCCGGATTTCACAGCGTTCAATTCAACGGGGCGGCCCACTTTATTGGCTGCATTTTCAGGGGGCGGACGACCTTTTCCGGAAGCCGATTTCATCGCGGCGCAAGGTTTCATGGCTGCAAGTTTCACGATTTTGCTGCGTGGCAAGGCTCTCGGTTTGATGCGCACGCAATTTTTCAATCGAACACCTTTAGTCACGACGCTGATTTTCGGATGGCGCTCTTCTATCGTGGCGTTGATTTCGGAAAGACGCTGTTCTGGCATCGCGTCGATTTTGAAGGGGCACGACTTCATGAAGAAGTCACGTTCTCCAACACGCACATTGCGTTTCTGAAAAAGCTCGATTGCCGCCGCGCCAATATGGAAGGTGCGGTTCTGCACACCGCCCAAGTCTGGGAAAACCAAACGCTCGAAAACTATTCATTCCGTAACGCGTTCTTGATTTCGGTGAACCTTGCGGACAAGCAGTTGATTGACTGTGATTTCACTGGTGCGGTGTTCAAAGCCGTGCTGACGCTTGGCTTGAAACCGGATTGGAGAACCGTCGCGAATACCAAGTATATCTACACAGACTACCGTGTGGAGGAAGTGCCTTCAGAGTTCCAGGGAAAGGTGCGTCGGTATTCCCCTGTTCTGGAAAGCCGCGTGCCGGCAGATGGATTCTTTGGCCAGGGCGAGCATCGGAATTTCACGATGGCGGATTATCTGAGAGAGCCTTTGCGGTGGAATCTCGCTCTCAATGTCCCCGCAATCTTCCGAACCGCCGTTGCGAATTACCTCCAGTTCTTCACCGATTTCATGCGGGTGACGCAGGGGATACCCCTTGAGATCAGAACTCGGCTCGAAGGGACAAAGATGCGAGTTGAATTCCTCGCCAACACGGAGGCCGACCTTGAAGCAGTCAAGTCGTCTTTTGAGGAGTATCGCCAGAATACGGGCAGAGATTTCGCCGAGTTACGCCTGAATATCTCGTTCTGCGAGCAGAGCAGTCCACTCGAACAAAAGTTGTTTCTGTTGGAATACGAGCGGCAACTCGACTCTTTGAAAACCAAGCTCTCCTTGACTCAGGCCCTTCTTGAGCAGTCGGAGGAGCACGCCGCTTTCCTGCGGCGGTTGGTTGAGGCAAAGCTAGAGCCGCCAAAACTCTTGCTTCCTGCGGAATTTCCACAACATGAAACACAGCAATTCGTTTTGAGGGCAGATTTGGGGGACTACTCAAAAGCGATCCAAGCGGACAAACGAGTTGAGACTCTGATTCAGCAATTCGTTGCCAAGCAACAGGCCGAAATTCGACAAAGAGTGGGATGCAACATGGTGAAAACCGCTGGAGATGGATTTCTCGTTGTTTTCTCGGATGCCGTTAAGTTGATTGGCGTCGCCACTGATTTGGCGAGCGCCCTTAACTCGTTCAAGCTGGCCAATCCGTGTTCAATTGGTGGTTTTCGCTTTGTATTCGGATACGGAAATCTGACCTGCATCCAAACAGGAGACGATCGGGATTACACGGGCGATGCGGTAGTGGAAGTCGAGCGAATAGACCAACCGATGAAGCGTTTTCTTGAGCAGCGGGGGCTCACGGCGAGTGAGATGTGGTGCACGAACGCGTTTCACGACCAGGTCGAAAGCAAGCATCAGAACCTCCGGTTCGAACAGCTCCCAGAAATGGAATTGGACAAGGGCTATCGGACAAACGGATCGCTTTTCCGAATAGCCATTGCCTGAGCAGCCTCGCCGGGGCGGCCATTGAACCCGAGGTTTGGCAAGTTTCTGCGCTAGGTCGCTCGCTTAGTTGATAGACTATTTACTGCGTCACAAAGCGAACGACTGAAGTCCGCACACGGCCTTGAACCAAGTGGACTGTAACGCGTGCTCTGCGCAGCCCAATATGCCATCCAGGCGATGTTTCCGTAGGCGTCACGCAACCTTAATACATCTGTTCGGAAAAACTTCGTATCACAACCTCCCTGCTTATTCGGAGCGCCGAATCTACCACGATCGAGTGCGTCAGCGTCTTTCAGAATGTGTAGTGCCAAGTCGGGGTTGGAGCACTGGGCGTCTGGAATACAGTGGTATTGGATCGCATTGAGACAGGAACGCAATCGCGGCTCTGCAAGAACTCCTGCTATTCTTGCTTGATGCGCTTCCGAGGCCAGTTGTCCGTGCGTCTCGTCGTCTTTCTCGCGATAAGTATCATGCAACGAAGCCGCTACGAGCACCACGGGCAGGAGTTCTTGCTTGGTTGCCTCGTCAAGGTGTTCAGCCAGGAACGCACTCCAAAACATCACCCTCGCAGCGTGCATTGAGCCGTGGTGGTCATCCGCCAAATCAGGGCGCAGAAATTTCTCACGGCTCGGACAAAGTTCTGGATGGTCTGTCTCAAACTGCTCCACGAGCTTCAGCGCTGCGTTCATTTTCGCCAAAACGTTGGAGTCGCTCTTGGACCGGTTCGCGAGGCTCTTCAAAAATCCCCGTTCTGCTTTGAGCAACTCGTCTTTGGGAAAATACACGGGCACGCCGTTGACGCTGGATAAGCGAGTGATGATTTTCCCAGTGGAATTCAAAAAGGCGTTTTGCTCGTCAGTCAAAGCGCGAACCTCATTTGCCGGAACGATTATTCGATCGACCATGTCGAACGGAAGCGCTACGGAACTTGTCCCGGCTGGATTGTCCCCCAGATGGACGATAAGTTCCGCGGATCTTTTGCTGTTCAGTTGAACCTGCTTTTTCCGGTCCAAAGCACGATCAGCATGAGATGGCACGGAAAGGATGCTTCGCCAGTCGCACCTTGGCGTTCCATCATCCCACATCGCAGCGCCCGTGAATTGCTCCCTAGAAAAAGTGGCGAAACCTGTTCCCGCAAAATTCTGCGGTGCAATCGTCCATCTGCACCTGGCATCGAAGACCAGTCGCTCCAGGTTAATTTCCAATACACAGACGACCGCATCATCGAGAATCTTTGAAGAAGCTTCGCGCAACAAGCCGTTGCGTTGAAAAGCTCGCATGGTCAGGTTGAGCGGATTCCAGAACAGATTGATGCACTCGTGAACGTTCACCTCCTTGCCGCCCGGAAGAACCACCGGGACGTTTCGTTTCGCTTGGACACTTTGCCCTGATAAATCTGCTCGATGTTCCGGTGCAGCGACGTTTGGGAGAATTCCATCGCCCGCTATCCCTCGCAAATTTGTCAAAGGGCAAATGTAATACACGAAAAGTTGGTCCGCTGCGGGAGTCAGAACTGCTCTCAGTCCCGCCGCCGCGTCAGCGAATCCCCTTAGCGTCTCGAGGAGGAGTTGGGCACTCATCGAAGTGCCTCACAGCAGAACAGCCTGGCTGAGGGAGGTTTCTTGGAACGCGGTTTTGCTGCCGACAAGGAATGAATACAGGTTTTCAATCGTTTTCTTTCCCAAACCTTCCAAGGTGCAAATCTCTGCCAGACTATTAACACGTCGGTTTTTCACAGCAGAAAGGATCAAATTGGCTGCCGATTCTGTCAGATCAGCGTGGCGACGAAAGTCCTCGCTGGTGCTGCGCTCTGCTTCAGAAAGCAACTCGTCGAACAGCGGATCGCGTGCGTGCGGGTCAAACTCCACCAGCTCAATTGAGATGTCCGGTAATTCGCTGAGATATGAACGAATCAATGAGTGGACTTCATCCCATTCCAAACGGCCATTCATCGCACCGAGCCACGGCATGGCCACGCTACGAATGTCGAGTTTCCGGTAATTCGCCACGAATTTGGTGAGACAACTTTCGACCCACTCAATTCGCGATGGGTGTTTCCAATCGTCCTTGACGGCAAAGTTCAAAACCCACGGTTGCCCCTTCCGGTAAGGCAAAATCTGCCCAGGACGAAGTCTCCCCGATTCGCAGATTTGCCGGTATTCTTCGAACATCGTCGGGAAACGGCGACGAAATTCCAACGCAACGCCCTTGCCCATGACCCCGACGCAATTCACCGTGTTCACTAGGCACTGAGCCTGCGACGCGAACAGGTTTCCTTTGTATTCACGGTATGGCATTCGAGCGTTTCGTTGCTTGCTTGATAACCGCAGTCACGCTATCAGAATCTCGTTCAAATCGAAACCCATGAAAAGTCAAAAGTGCGTGCCAACGCGCGGCTGGCGAAGATTGATTTGAAGCCGGAGGAACGCCCGAAGATTGACCCGAACTTTGAAGAAGTGACGGAAGACGCGGAGGAGGCCACGAAGAAAAGTCTGCGCCGAAAGTGGGCGCAACTGGAAGCGATGGTTGGGACGGACAAGCGCATCGCGCTCGTGGCCGAGGATTTGGTGAAGCACTGGGAAGCGCGTTACGCCGCAATGGAGGGCAAGGCGATGGTCGTCTGCATGAGCCGCCGCATCTGCGTGGAGCTTTACAAGGCGATCCAGAAACTGCGCCCGGAATGGCATCACGACGACGATGACAAGGGCGTGATGAAGATTGTCATGTCCGGCTCGGCTTCCGACACGTTGGACTGGCAGAAACACATTCGCAGCAAGAAGCGCCGTGAAGAACTGGCGAAGGCGTTCAAAAATCCGAAGAAGACGTTCAGGATCGTCATCGTGCGCGACATGTGGCTGACCGGCTTTGATGCGCCGAGCCTGCACACGATGTATGCGGACAAGCCGATGCGCGGTCACGGATTGATGCAGGCCATCGCGCGGGTGAATCGGGTTTTCAAAGACAAGCCGGGCGGCTTGGTGGTGGATTATCTCGGGCTGGCAGAGGAATTGAAGCAGGCGCTGGCCGATTACACGAACAGCAAAGGCAAAGGCGACATCACGCTGGATCAGGAAGAAGCCGTGGCGGTGATGCTGGAAAAATACGAGCAGGTCTGTGCCATTATGCACGGATTTGATTACCAGGGCGCGGCTGAGGCAACTGCGGCGAAGCGTTTGCCGTTAATCGCACAAGCCGCCGAGCATGTCTTGCAACAGAAAGACGGCAAACCGCGCTATCTACTCGCGGTCATGGAATTGTCCAAAGCCTTCGCACTCGCCGTGCCGAATGACGAAGCACTGGAGATTCGCGATGAAGTCGGATTCTTCCAGGAAGTCCGGGCAGTGCTGGCCAAGAGCATCACCGAAGGCGGCGGGAAATCGCCGGAAGAATTAGATCTGGCCGTCCGGCAAATCGTTTCGCGCGCCATCTCTTCCGACAAGGTCATAGACATCTTTGACGCCGCCGGATTGAAGAAGCCGGACATCTCCATTTTGTCCGACGAGTTTCTGGCTGAAGTGAAACATTTACCCCAGCGCAATCTTGCGGTGGAGTTGTTGCAAAAGCTGCTCAACAACGAACTGAAAGTCCGCTCCAAGAAATATCTCGTCCAATCCCGCTCGTTCGCCGAAATGCTGGAGGCTACAATCCGAAAATACCAAAACCGCACCATCGAAGCCGCGCAGGTGATCGCTGAGTTGATCGAACTTGCGAAGAAGATGCGCGAAGGTCACAAGCGCGGCGTTGATCTCGGACTGACCGACGACGAAGTGGCTTTTTATGATGCGCTGGAAGTGAACGACAGCGCCGTGAAAGTTCTCGGCGAACCGACATTGAAAGACATCGCCCGCGAATTGGTTGCCCATGTTCGCAAGAGCGTGACGATTGACTGGACTCTGCGCGAAAGCGCTCAGGCTCAAATCCGCGTCCTTGTCCGCCGCATCCTCCGCAAATACGGCTACCCGCCGGACAAGCAGGAAAAAGCGACGCAGACCGTTTTGGAACAAGCGAAGTTACTCTGTGCCGAATGGGCAGCATAAGCTTCCGCAAGCCGAAACCGCCTCCGGCGGCATACAATCCTAACACGACGCCAGCTAAAGAAACCTTCACGCTTGACTGGGGTTCATTTTGCCGCTGAATTGCGCGCATGATTTCTGCACGTTGCCCATCCATCATTCTTTTTCTCGGAGTTTTGTTCTTCGTTGGCGACCTTCGCTCGGAAGATTGGGCGCAATGGCGCGGGCCGATGCGCAACGGCCATGTGCCCGACAGTTGGACGGTGCCCGATCATCTGCCCGCCCAGCCCAAAGTCGTCTGGCGAATCAAAACCGGTGAGAGCTTTGCGTCGCCGGTCGTTTCCGGCGGGAAGGTGTTTTATTCCGACAACGTCGGCGGGAAGGAAACACTTCATGCGGTTGATGGCGCAAATGCGAAGGAACTTTGGAACGCCGCGATTGATGACGTGCACCAGGACACCCAAGGTCCGCCCGCGCCGCGTTGCACGCCGATGGTCGATGGCGACCGTGTTTATGCGCAGTCCTGCCGGGGTGAGCTGCAATGTCTGAGCGTGGCCGATGGCAAACTGATCTGGCGCGTCAACTATCCCAAAGACCTCGGCGCGATCTTTATCGGCGAGAAGGGAAATGCCCCTGGCGCCGCGCGACATGGCAATAACGCTTCGCCAATCGTGGACGGCGAGCAGCTCATCGCCTGCGCGGGCGGCACGAACGGCGCCAGCGTGGTTTGCTTCGACAAGCGGACGGGCAAAGTGATCTGGAAATCGCAGAATGATCAGGCCGGTTACGCTGCGCCGATGATCGCGCCCATTGCCGGGGTCAAACAGGTTGTTTGCTTTACTGTCGAAGGGGTATTGAGTGTCGCCAGGGACGATGGTCGTTTCCTTTGGCGCACTCCGGTCAAAACCGCTTATGCCCGACATGCCACCACACCGGTGATTTACGATGACATGGTCGTTGTGGCATCGCACCAAGCCGGGTTGATCGGCATCAAAATTTCGCGGAAGGACGACACCTTAAATGCGGAACAAGTCTGGGTGAACAAGGAGGCGGCCATGAATTTTGCGTCGCCCGTTGCGGTCGGGAAATATCTTTACGGCCTCGGCCCGGCCAAAAACATCTTTTGTGTCGAGATACCGACGGGCAAATTGATGTGGTCGAAGCAAGGCTACATCAAAACGTCAGCGGACATGGCGCATGCGGCTTTTCTGGTCATGGGAAAGAACATCCTGATTTCGACGGACGGCGGCGAGCTGGTGCTCATCACCGCGGACCCGAGCGAATGCAAGGAGATCAGTCGCGTTCAGGTTTGCGGATTGAACTGGTGCAATCCGGCGTACGCCGACGGAAAGCTTTATCTGCGCGAGGGAGTCAAATCCACCGGTGAACTTCTGTGCCTCGATCTTCTGAAATAAAACAAAGCGCGTGGGAAGGGCGCGCGTCGCCTGCCAGGTAACCTGAGATTGCCCTTCCGAATCTGCGTTGATCCGCGTCCATCTGCGGTTTCCCTTTTCGGGAAAACACTTCAGCGACGCTTTTGCAGGAAGGCGATCAGGTCCCGCAATTGTTGCGGTGTCAGGCCGGCTTCCAAACCCTCCGGCATGAGCGAAAGACCGGTCGATTCCATCCGCTTGAGTTTCGCGCGCGGCACGACGACTTTGATTCCCTGCGCCTGCAACAGTGTGATCGACTCCGGCGTTTCCGATTGCAAGATGCCCGTGGCGTTTTCATCCGGCGACCATTCCACAGAGTAACTGATGTAGTTCGGATTAATGGCCATGTTGGGGTCGAGAATGTTCGACAACAAATCCTCCACACTGCGATGTCCGGCGTCGCTCAAGTCCGGCCCGACCGCGTGACCGAGACCCTCAAGCAGATGACATTGCGCGCAGGTCTTCTCGAACACCTCGCGCCCGCGTTGCGTATCGCCGGCGGCCGGGAGCTTCGCCAGCCAGTCCGTGACGGTGGACTTGCGATTGCTATATTCCTCGTCGCTCCAAAACTTGGCGGCGCGGGTCTTGATTTCGGGCGCGCCGTACCAGAGCAAACGTCGCCGCTGTTCCAGATCGAGATTCAGTTCGCCGACTTTGATGTCACCTTTTTCAACGGCGCCGAGCAACGATTCCTGGTAGCTGCGTCGCTGCAACAACAATTGAATCACCGGAGTCTTGAGGGCGGGCGAAAGGGCGCGCCATCGCGCCACGAGCGTCTGGCCGATTTCCGGTTCGTTGAATGCGCGCAGCGTCTCGATCACCGCTGATTGCGCCGCTGCCGGTTGCGTGCCTTCCAATAGAGAAAAGAGGCGCGGCTTGATCGTTTGGAAATCACCGAGTGCGAGCAATCGGATGGCAGTCGCGCGCTCCTCGACGGGAAGCGAACTTTCTCCGGCGCGGCTGAGCGCCTGTTGCAGCGCGACTTTCTGGCTTTCGGTTTCCGGCAGGCCGAGCGTCCGGCAGAGTTTCCAGGAAGCGGTCAGCAGCGCGGAAGACTTGCGCGACTCCAGCTTTTGAATGGCCTCAGTGATTTGTGAAGTGGGCGCGATGGTGGTCGTTTGCCGGGCCAGGCCAGTTCGTAATCCTTCCAACGCCGCCATCGACCAGGACTCACTCAAATTGGATTCGGCCAGCGCCTGGAGCACGGTAGCTGTTCCGTTGGTTTCGCCATTGTCGGCGCGCGCGCCGATCAAGTCGGCCAGCTCGCGCAGCAAAGCGAGTTTGTTCTCGTCCGGCGGTTCGCAAAAGTTCCGGTCGCCGAGCAGCGAGCGAAATATCTCCGACGCGCCGCTCCGCAGCGAGCTGAAGACCGCCAGGCGTGACCAGCGGTATGGATAATCACGTCGCAGGATTTTCATCAGCGCGATCCGATTGGCGGGCTTTTCGAACTCGCCAATCGTCAACGCGGCCTGGAAGCGGACCCGTGGCGAAACGTCGTCGGCCAGGGCCAGAATCATGGGTGGCAGCGACGCCGACTTGGGTAATTCGAAATATTCGGACAGGAGCAACGCGTTTTCGCGATTGCCCGGACGCGGATCCGCTAGCGCTTTGAGCACGAGCGGTTCAACCAGCGCGCCCAGTCCCTGCAACGTCCAGAGCGCGTGCAGCCGGCCCAAAGGTTCCTTGCCACTGCTGGCAAGGTTGTTCAGTAGCGGCACCGCGGCTTGGTCCTTTCGCTCGACCAACAGTCGCTGGGCGGTGACGCGTCGCCACTGATTCGCGCTGGAAAGTTCACGCACCAAATCCGGGGTGGACGCCCGACCGAGTTTGATTTGCGCTGGCGGCAAACCGCCTTTCGGTGTCACGCGAAAAATGCGACCGCGAACTTCACCTCCGCGCAAATTCAATTTCTCCTTGACCTTTTGCGGGATGTAATCGGGATGTTCGATGACATCACGTTGCATGTCGATGAGGTAGAGCGCACCGTCCGGTCCGAGTTCAAGACCGACGGGTCGGCAGGCATTGTCGCGGCTGGCGATGAATTCCCGGTTTTGTTCGTCGCGCGAACGATGCGCAATGAAACTCGGACCGTCTTCCGTCAACACATCGCGGTGAACGAGGTTGCCGACCACATCACAGACCAGAATGCTGCCGGCCAAATCACCGGGATAGCCCGGCGCTGCGATGTAGCCCATGCCGCCGGCGGCCGAAAAATGTCCTGCCTGCTCCGGATGATTCACGCGCGTTTCAGGAACGGAGATCGGAAAGATGCGGCTCATCTCCTCGTGATCGGAAATGCTCTGGGTGAGTTTGACGGGTGGCAAACCGGGGAAGCGGCTGAGGTAACGCATCGGCATCACCCGTTGCTGAATGTGATTGATGTTGTAAGTCGTGAAGCTGCGCCCCCAGTCATCGAACACCAACCCGAAGCCGCCGCCGGTGTGGAAGGTGGTGGTCACGTCGCCGGTCGCGGGATTGAAGCTGAAATCCGACCGCCCCAAAGCAATCTGTCGGTCGGGATGGAGCGGCGAACTGACGCTTCCGCCGTTACCGCCATTGGCGCCGTGAACGCGATTGTCCAATCCCCAGCGCAAGCCGTTGACGTTGCTGTCCGTGACGCCCTTGACGAAGCCGCGCAGCACGACTTCACGCACATCTGCTTTGCCGTCGCCGTTGGTGTCCTTGAGAAAAATGATTTCCGGCGGCGCAGTCACGAGAATGCCGCCGTTCCAAGGCGCGACGGACGTTGGGAAACTCAATCCTTCCGCGAAGACCGTGCTGCGATCAATTTTGCCATCGCCGTCGCGATCTTCCAAAAGCCGTACGGTGCCGCCGGGTTGGTGGTCCGGGCCGATGCCGAGCGGGTAATCGCGCATCTCCACCACGTAAATCCGCCCGTCCTCATCAAACGTCATGCCGACAGGATCCACAACGTCTGGTTCCGCCGCGAAGAGGGAGATTTGCAACGCGGGAGGCAGTTCAAATCCGGCAACGGCCTGGGCGAGGAGTGTTGCCGCGTGAGCAGTTGATGCCGCGAAGTTGACGAGCAATGCCGTGAGCAACAAGGAGAGCGTTATGATCCGCGAGCGCGAAACCTTTTTCAATTCTGTCATTGTACAAAACGAATTTCGAGGAGGCTAACAAAGCGCAACGGAAGCACGAGGTAAAATAATCTTCTCCAGGCGCGCGCCCTCTCCGGCTCATTCGATTTCAATCCCCACGGGACAATGGTCCGAGCCGCTCACCTCAGGGCGGATGAAGGCGCGTTTAAGTCGGGGGCGCAGCACGGCACTGGCGAGAAAATAATCGATGCGCCAGCCGACGTTTCGCGCGCGGGCGTTGCTCATCGGGCTCCACCACGTGTAATGACCGCCGCCCGTCTCGAATTCGCGGAAGGTGTCGAGGAATCCGGCCCGCACGAAGGCGCTGAAGCCGGCGCGTTCTTCCGGGGTGAATCCGTGATTGCTCACGTTGGCTTTCGGATTCGTGAGGTCAATCTCCGTGTGCGCCACATTGAGATCGCCGCAGAACATCACCGGCTTTTTCTGCTCGAGCTTTTTCAAGTAGCGAAGAAAGTCGCGATCCCATCGCTGGCGGTAGGCGAGGCGGGTGAGTTCGCGCTTGGAGTTGGGCACATACACATTCACGAGAAAAAAGTCCGCAAATTCGGCGGTGAGCACGCGGCCTTCACGGTCGTGCCCGGTGATGCCAATGTGAGGCGTGACGTTCAACGGACGCGTCTTCGCGAACATGGCCGTGCCGGAATAGCCCTTCCGCTCGGCGCAATTCCAGTAGGTGGTGTATTGGGCAGGCCAGAGTTGCTCAACCTGGTCGGGCGTGCACTTGGTTTCCTGCAGACAAAGCACGTCGGGTTTTTCGGCGTCGAGATAGTCGAGAAAGTTTTTCTTGAGCACGGCGCGCAGGCCGTTGACGTTCCACGAAATCAGTTTCACTAGAGAAAGTTTAGGGTGAAACAGAGTCAAACGGCAAGATCGGTGCGGCTAGGTCGTAACGATTCAGTTGAAAGCGCCCCCCACATTGGACCCGCTGCCCAGTAGTCGTACGAATGAAGTCAGAATGTACATTCGCCGTCACCGCCGCCCTTTCCATGAACCCTTGCGAGCGCGGTACAACCTTTTGCTTCAGGTGAAGCAAAACCTTGTACGGTCAGGTTCAGGGCTCTGATGCGGAATTTCGAAATCGTGGCGGCTTCCCTTCAACCATTTCGCCGCGGAGATAAGTCCGCTCTGTCTGAATTCGATGAAAGTCAGAGCCGACTCACGTCGGCTGCTCTAGCCAGCCCGACTCGGAGTCGGGGTTCGGGTGCAATGCGCGGACCTTTCATCCGGATAATTCTCTGCCGCAGGAGCGCGCGTGCTAATTGGACCGGGTTTGGTCAATGCGGAGCGGGGAATGCATCGTTCCGTCAGCAGGGTCCTTTCTTGATTGGTTTTAACACGCGCTTTGCCAGGGTAACGCATATTTTTTCGCGAGGAACATTCCGCAGCCACGACCTGCACTCAATCGGAGCGTGAGCTACATTTTATGCCGCGCCATCTGCCAGACGATGTGAACCCCGTGGGCCACCGCAAGCCCCAACAAGCCCATGCCAGAGAAGTGTTCCATCCGCAGCAGGGTTTTCTCGCTGAACTTTTTGTGGCCTAGCGAAACCGCGTAACTGAGGCCGAAGAACCAGAGCCCGGTGCCGATTGCCACACCGATGATACAGGCCAGCTTGCCGGCACCGTTCGGCTCGACCCATTCACGCGAGATGAAATTTGCCGCCAGAACAATCCAGCACAACAACACGCCGGGATTGCCCATCACCCGCACAAAGCCGGTCATGAAGGCGGAATGCGGACGCAATCGTTCTTCGATCCGCTCTTCAATCTTGTTCGAGACCTCTATGTGCCGGGCCAGCAAAAATTTGAATCCCAAGTAGAGCATGAACACAAAACTGAACAGTTCCATCGCCGCCTTCACGTAGCCCTGGCTGAAAAACGAAGCGAATCCCGTGAACGCGAGCGCGCAGTAAATCACTTCCATCACCACGGCGCCCAAGCCGATGAGGATCGCCCATTGAAAACCACGGCGTGCGCCTTCGTTGATGATGCTAAGGTTGACCGGGCCGACGGGGACGGAAAGAAACAGACCGCTGATGAACCCCGTCAGCGCGGCGAGCAAGCTGGGTGGCAGTTCGAACATGCAGAGTTATGGGCGCACCGGCTGGTCGTCTTCCGCGTCTTCCTCCTCAATTTCGTGGAGGATTTTCCGGGATATGCGCGGGCGAACAAATCCGTAGATCAGATAGGCAGTGAAAAATACCGGCAGCACAAAGACCAGGATTCTTTCCCGCAAAATTACCACGCTGCCGATGAACAGGATGGCCACCAGGGTTTTCGTGAACGTACGGGTCGCCCGAAGGTCCAGGTTCTTGAAGCTGGGATATTTCACATTGCTCACCATCATGGCCGACAGGAACAGCAGGAGAACGGGCAGGATGTATCGCCAGTTTCCATGTGCGAATTCCTTCTCATCCCACCAGATCATGAACAACGTGAGCGACGCGACCAGCGCCGCCGCAGAAGGAATGGGAAACCCAAGAAATTCCTTCCCAGCGCCGGCACCTCCCTGCGCCGTCAGACAGTTGAAACGCGCCAGCCGGAAGGCGCCGCAAATCAGATAAATGGAGGCGATGAACCAGCCCCACTCTGGATGCCGCACAAAAACATCCTTGAGCACCACGCGATGCACCAGGAAGGCCGGCGCCGCGCCAAACGAAATCAAATCCGCCAGCGAATCAAACTCGCGCCCAAACGGGCTTTCGACTCCGCCGAGTCGCGCCACCCGTCCATCGAACAGGTCAAAAATGCAGGCCAGCAAAATGAACGCGAGCGCCAGTTTGATTTGGGCGAAGTTTCCCTCGGAGATGTCGGCCTCCACAATCTTGGTCAGCGCCACAAAGCCGCAGAACAGGTTGCCCGCCGTCAGCAGATTGGGCAGGAAATAGATTTTCAACCGCGTTTCGGAGGATTCTTGCGGCAGTGGATTGGAATTGGGCAGAGCCATGACACCCATCTCAATCAAAAGTGGCCACAACGGTTTCTCCGCCGACCACCTTGTCGCCCAGTTGTACTTTTATGATGGCCGCCGGCGGCAGATAAAGATCAACGCGCGAACCAAACTGGATCAGGCTGATCCGCTCACCACGCGCCAGTTCGTCGCCCACCGCCACCCAGGGCACGATGCGGCGCGCGATCATCCCTGCGATCAAGCGCACGCCGACTTTTTCACCGGGGCGTTCATGTGATTCGATGCCCAGCAGCAAGTTTTCGTTGTGCGCCGCAGATTCGGTTTTGATGGCATTCAGGAATTCGCCAGGATGATGGCGGAGGTAAGCGATTTTTCCGCCCACGGGCGCATTCTGCACATGAACATTCACCACCGAGAGGAACATGGAGATGCGCCGGCAGTTGCCGCCCATGAATTCCAGTTCGGTCACTTCGTCAATCACATCCACCTTGCCGTGAGCCGGGGCGACCACCACGTTGGGCGCCGTGGGCACGAGGGGATTCGGGTCGCGGAAGAAATAAAGGGTGAACAACGCAAAGAGGACCCAGACCGTGATCAGGCTCGTGGCAATCGTCACAATGAATCCGCCGACGATGATGGCCAGGAATCCGGCGGCGATGATCGCGCCCAACAGCACGAGCGTCCAAAAGATCAGCTTGAGACCGGCACGAATGGCTTTGCCCGAGTGCTTCATGCGTTTACTTTAGGGATCGGCGGCCAAAGGTAAAAGGGCAAAGTTTCCGGCACGCCGGCAACGGCGGCACTGAACCTTGATCTAAACGCCAAGACCCGCGATGGCAGCGCGGAGCTTTCGTTCTACAACTTTCTGCCGTTCGGCCCCATGAATTTTTTGCCCGTCGCTCTCGGCCACGTAAAACGTGTCAATCGCCGCGCCTTTTTCGGTGCAGATCTTGGCGACGGAAATGTCCAGGTCGAGTTCCGTCACCGTTTGCGAGATGACAAAAAGCAGTCCAAGGCGGTCTTCGGTTTCGATTTCGATCACGGTGCTGCTTTCGGAAGCGTCGTTGTCGATGTGGATCCGCGTGGGGATGTGTTCCCCTTCCAGCGATTCGTAGAGCGGCCGGCTGATGCGATGTCGCTCGATGAGCGCGTGAAAATCAACTTCGCCGCCGGTCAGCACTTTCAAGAGCAGGCTTTCAAAGTTTGTCCGTTCCGGTTCTTCGGCCAGCAAACCCGTCCGCGCATTGGTGACGTAAAAAGTATCCAGCACGATGCCGTCGTCGCGCGTGAAAATCTGGGCGCTGAGGATGTTCAGGCCGCAGGCGCTGAACGAGCCGGCGATGTTGCTGAACAGGCCCGCGCGGTCCCAAGTGCAGAGTTTCACCGCGCTGTACCCGCGGTCCGGCTCGTTGTGCCAGTTGACGACCGGCTCGAGCGCGCTCTCCTCCTCGCCAATTTGCAGACGCATGAAGCGATGCGCCAGCAGGAGGTCGTCCACGATTTCCTTGACGGTATGAATTTGAAAGTAGCGCGGCGGCAGATTGGCGAAGTGCGCCTGCAATTCCTCATCGCTCAAATGCGGTGGCAACCACTGGCGCACTTCTTCGGCCAGCCGCTCGCGCTGTTTTTCCTCGGCGCGCAGAAACTCGGTGCCGCCCAGCAGCAGCGGCATCGTTTTCAAGTGCAGCGTCCACAGCAGCGAATCCTTGAAGCCATTCCAGAGCTTGTCGCTCGTGGCCAGGGAATCAACGAAGGTATGGAGCGTGAGCAACGTCAGCGTTTCGGGGGTTTGCACCTGCTTGGCGAATTGGCGAATCACTGTCCGGTCTTCCAGGTCGCGTCGCTGGGAGATCATGGTCATCAACAAATGGTGTTCAATGACCCGTCGCAAAGTTTCCGTGGTGGCCGTGTCCAGGCCGAGCCGTTTGGCCACGCGAACCGCGAGTTTGCCGCCGACTTCGGAGTGTTTGCCGTGGCCGTCGGCCTTGCCGGTGTCGTGCAGCAGCAGCGCCAGATAGAGCACGAACGGGCGTTCCAGGCTTTGGAACATCGGCGCGTAGTTCTTGTAGGGTGGATCTTTCGCTTCCCAGATTCGGTCGAGTTTTTCCAGGCAAACCAGCGTGTGCTCGTCGGCGGTGTATTGGTGGTAGAACTCGTGCTGGACCAGGCAGGTCAATTTGCCGAACTCAGGAATGTATTTTCCGAGCAACCCGACATCGTGCATGGCGCGCAGAACGGGCGCCACGTTGCCACGCTGATTGAGGATGGCGAGGAAGGTTTCGCGCACATGTTCGTCGGTCAAAAACGTTTTATCGACCAGCGAAAGCTGATTGCGGATGAGCTGCGCCATGTCGGGATGCAACCTGATGTTGCGTTGTTGCGCGTGAAGAAAAACCCGCATGAGCCGGCGGGGTTGGTCGCGAAAAATGCGCAGCGAACCCGGATGGATGTAACCGTCGAGGAACTTGAACCCATCCACCACCGGCTGGCTCGCGGGGCGTCCGGGGATAAACCCGCGCAGAAACTGGAGGCGCTTGGGCGGCGGCAACAACGCCAGGCGCTGCTCCAGGGTGCGGTTGATGAGGTAAATGTTCCGGGCGTGCGTGTAAACGTCCCGCATGAATTTCTCCAGCCGTTTGCTGGGCGCGCGGTCCGTGTATCCGAGGTTGTGGGCAATGGCGGGTTGCAAATTCTTGGTGAGCACATCAGCCGGACGTTCGACGTGATAATGAAGTTCAGTGCGGACGCGCAGCAAAAAATCGTAGGCCGCTTCGAGCTGTTTCCGTTCGCCGTCGCTGATGAGTTCCCGTTGCTGCAATTCCTTCAATGAGCGGGTGCGGTATTTGAAATACGCCATCCAAAGCAGGTTTTGATGATCGCGCAGCCCACCGCAGCCGTTCTTGATGTTCGGCTCCTGCATGCAGGCGGAGTTGCCGAACTTGGCGTGGCGACCGGCCTGGTCATCCAACCGCTCGGTGATGTATTTGTCTTCCTGGCCCTCCACGCATTTCGCGAACACCGTTTTCTGAAATTTGTTGAAGAGGGCTTCGTCGCCGGTGATGAGCCGTGCTTCGATGAGCGAGGTCTTGGATTGCATGTCGCTGTTGGCGACCTTGACGCAATCCTCAATGCTCCGGACGGAATGACCGACCTTCAGGCCGATGTCCCACAACGGATAGAGAATGCCATCGATTATTTTTGCGAGGTGAGGCAGTGGTTTGCTGCCCGCGACGACCTGGCCATCCTGGAGAAACATGAAATCGATGTCGCTCTGCGGATTCAATTCCGCGCGGCCATAACCGCCAATGGCCACGATTGCCAGCGGCGGAAACTCCTTCTGCGCCTGCGCCGAGAGGCTGCTCTTGGCGGCGTTCCACAAATAACGGATCAGCACGTCGATGATCTCCGCGCGCGCTCGACAGATGTCACGCCCTTTGGTGCCGGCGCGATGCAGCATCTTCAGGCGGTGGGTTTCCACCTTGAGAAAAGTCTTGTAGCGCGCCAGTTCCTGCGCCGGTTGACGACCGGCGGGCAATGGCAGCCGCACCGCTGCATCCGATTCAATTTTGGCGAGTAACGTTTGCATCCGAATCTAAGTTTGTGGGGAAGTTTCTTTGAACGCAAGCGTCAGGCAATTTCGGCGAGAAGATACTGCCTTGTTGCTTTGCTTCGCGGCGCCTTTAACACCTCCAGAAGGCCGTTCTTCTAAGCTTGGAACTTCGGCTTCAAATGCGGGAGGCGCGCTTCCAAGCGTGGAAGACCGGTTTCCAAGTCGGGAGGAAGGTTTTCCCGGCTTGGAAGCCGGGTTTCTGAGGCCAGAGGAAGGGCTTCGCACCGTAGAAGTCGCACTTCAAACGTTGGAAGAAGCTCTCCCGGCGTGGAAATTGAGTTTCTACGCTTGGAAGAACAGTTTCTAAGCGTAGAAAGTGGGGCTTCCGGCAGAGAAATTATGTATTATGCTCAAAATGAGCTATTTACGAATTTCGACTGTCGCTTTTTCACCCCGGATTACGGGGGAGTTGGGCCGGGAGGTGTTGGACCACCGCCTTGCCGAATCCGGCTGCGGATGGTCTGGAGATTCTTCGCCTCAATGCTGCTTTTTCCGAGCATTCCCATCATGGCATCAATCACGCCACTGGTATCGGTGTAGCCGTCGGTGGACGCAGCGTCCAATGCCTTTGTCTTATTTCCCAAATTCACTTTGAGTTGCTCTTGTTCCGTATTGAGCTGGCTCATCGAGGCGAGCTTGGTCTGCAAGCGAGTCAGGTGCGGGCCGACATCAAAGTTCTTTGCCGCCAACGCAGCAGTGTTATTGGCGTCCTGCATGTAGGCGACGACCGCTTGCATGATGCCCGTGGTTTCAGTGAAGGTGTGTGCCATGATTCATCCTTTGGTTGATCGTTTGTCTTTTTGTTTTGAACCCGCCACCCAGGAACGCCAGTGGCGAACTCTGCTTTTATTTTCGCAAATTGCAGTCGCAATCTGAAAAATCCAATGTCCTCGCATCAATTTATCTCATCAGCGCAGTTCGTTTTCTAAATAGGGCGTTTTCCCATCACCCGATGCGGCCGTTAGCCTGCAGGAAAGTGCGCTCAAATATCAGCCACAAGGTCACGCAATCGTACCTTCAAAGCTCTGGCGATTCTCAAGAGCACGTCCACTGTGGGCACTTTATAACCTCGCTCAATCTGACCGACATAAACGGGATTGAGATCAACTCGTTCGGCCAACTTTTCTTGAGTCAAACCTTCCAGTTTGCGGTGCTTGCGAATCCCCTCACCCAGGAGCTTTCGGTCTTTTTGCGTAACCACGATTTCGGAAAAGCGAAGCAAGGCGGGCCGGGAGTGAACAGATTCTAATAGGTATCATTTTTCTCTTGCATTGTTCTGGCATAGGATGAATATGCCTGCGTTGCGATGACCTCCATCGCTTTTCTCGCCGAGGTTCCCACAGGTAAACTTTTGCTCGGATTCATCTTCAAAGTGGCGCTTCACAGCGCTTCTGGTTTGCAACGGCTGGACTCGCCACGAATGAAAACAAACTTATGAAAACTTCCCCTCCCTTCGCTACACTGTTGCTTCTGCTGTCACTTTTGCGGTTGGCTGCCCAACCAGTGCCATCGAGTGACGCGGCTTTTGACCAACCAGCGAGCTTCACTATTGCTGCACGCGAAGCGAACTCGCAACTGCTCCAGCGGGTCACGTGGTCAACCAACGATGATCACGAAGTCAGCGCCACGACCAATGTCGTGACCCAGATTGAAACCGGTTTAAATTATCAGGACCCCAATTCCGGCGAGTGGCTGCCCTCAGAGGAGACCGTGGAACTGCTGCCGGGCGGCACCGGCGCGGTGGCGCGCAAGGCGCAACACACGGTTTTTTTCCCGCCCAGCCTTTACAATGGAGTGATTACTTTGACCACGCCCGAAGGAACGATCCTGCGCAGCCGCCCGACGATGCTGAGTTTTTTTGACGGTCAAAAGAGCGTTCTTATTGGTGAACTGAAGGACTCCATGGGTTATCTCTTGCCGTCGAAGAATCAGATAATCTTTCCGGACACGTTTACCGATGGCATCCATGCCGACGTGATCCTGACGTTTACGAAGTCTGGATTTGAAGCTGATCTGGTGTTTCGCAAGCCCTTGCCGGTGACCCCCGAACAGTTCGGCCTTCGACCTGAGTCCTGCAGAATCCAGTTGCTCACGGAGTTCTTTGACACCGTCGCGCCGGAAAAGGAATCGGAAAGCATCAGTCCCAACGATAGATTGTCCGATTCCGTGTTGCGGTTTGGAACCATGCGGATGATTGCGGGCAAAGGTTTTTTGGTCGGTAATCCAGCGGCGGAACAACCAGCGCTCCCAGTTTTTAAGAACTGGCAAGTCTTGGAGAACCGCTCGTTTTTGGTCGAGGAGGTGCCCTGGCAGAAAATTGAACCGCAGTTGAAGTTGCTGGCGGTCGCCGCAAGTCCGCGAGTCAAGAATTTCGCTTCGACCGACGCCAACACGCGCCGTGCCTCTACGCGCCGTCTGCTTCCGCCGTCACGGTTATCTCAACCCACGACCAACACCATTCAATTGGCCAAAGTCGATGTCAGCAAACAGCCAGGTTTTATTTTGGATTATACCATCGTCAGCAGCGCCACGAATCAAGTTTTCCAAGGCGATACGACGTATTACGTCAGCGGGGCCGTCACGTTGAGTGGCACGACGAAAATTGAAGGAGGCGCCGTGGTGAAATTCACGAACACGTCAGTGGCTAAAATCACCATTAACGGCGCGATCCAATGCCAGACCAGTGCCTACCGGCCCGCAATCTTCACCGCCAAGGATGATAATACGGTTGGCGAAACCATCACGGGCAGCACCGGCAGCCCGACCAATTACTATGGTAATGGATTGTATATCACCAGCAGTTCCAACTCGTTAAGTAATGTGCGCCTGGCGTATGCTTCCTACGCCCTTTATTTTTACCACCGCTGCAGTGGCTGGCTCAACTTGACCAATGTCCAATTCGTCAAATGTCGGTATCCGCTCTATGCCGAAGGGACCGACGTCTTCTGTATGGATTACGAGAGCAACGTAAATCTCAATAATGTGCTTGGTTATGCGTGTGACACTTTTATTTCAGGCCAGTATATCTACCTCAAAAGCCGGAATGTAACGGTCCACGGATGCAACACGCTCGGTTCGGTCCAGGCGGGCGACGGCAGCTATGGATACTGGACCAATGGCCTGCTGGTAGGCGTGACCAATTGGGGTAACATGTACTACGGCACTAACAACACGGCGTACTTTGCAACGGACCCCGGTAACATTTTCCAAACCGTCGGCGCGGGCAGTCACTATCTGGCCGACAACAGCCCGTATCGCAACGCCGGGACGACCAACATCACGGCCAGTCTGCTGGCTGAGTTGAAGAAAAAGACCACTTATCCGCCGATTCTGCTGACGAACACGGTTTCAGTGGATACCACGCTCGTTCCTCAAGCACAGCGGGACACGGACACGCCAGATTTGGGTTTTCATTTCGACCCCATTGATTTCATCACTTGGGTATACACCGTCACCAACGCCACGTTGACTATAAGCAACGGGGCTGCCATCGCCTGTTACAATGACAATGGTATCTGGCTGCAGGACGGCAGCGCGATCATCTCGGTGGGAACGCCGCTTCTCCCCAATTGGTTTGTGCGCTATCAGTTGGTGCAAGAACAGCCCGTGGCGCTGGGTGCTTACACCCCATCTTCCGCCGTGACCGTAAACCCGTACCATACGGGAGCCGTTCATCAAGCCGCTTCGTTCAGGTTCTCCAATTTTTCAGCGCCCGCCAATGGCGGCACGCAGTTATACGACGGTGCTCCGAACTGGCTCTATAGCAACTTGTTTGTCCAGGATTGTCAGATTTGGGGTGGCGCCAACACTTTCAGCGGTGGCAATTCAACCACCGTAATTGTTAACAACAATCTGTTTTATCGTTCATCGTTCAGTGCCTCGGGTTCCTTTACCAATTCGAGTTTGAGCCTCTCCAATAACCTCTTCGTCGGATTGCCGTCGAAAATAATCCTGGTTCAGCCCGCCGGTTGCGTCTGGAATGCGTTTAACAACGTCTTCGATACATGCTGGATTGGACCTGCCGCTACCTGCACCAACGGCTACAACGCCTACATCAATTCCACGAACCGGATCAGTCCGACGAATGTAAACGACATCGTATTGACCAACGCTCTGGGTTACCAATCGGGGCCTTTGGGCGATTTTTATCAACCAACCAATTCATCGCTCATCAACGCCGGCAGCGTGACCAACGCCGGCTGGGTGGGCCTCTACCATTACACTGTCACGACCAATCAAGTGAAGGAGGCCAGTTCCACCGTCGATATTGGTTTTCATTATGTGGCAGTGACGAACGGCGTGCCCATCGACACCGATAGCGACGGTATGCCCGATTATCTGGAAGACGCCAACGGCAACGGCACCGTCAATTCCGGCGAAACCGACTGGCAAAGCGCCACAGATTTAGGTCTCAAGGTCCTTATTACCCGGCCACGGAATGGCAGCACCATCCCTTAAACTAAACTTTACCACTCATGAAAACCATGATCGCTCTCTTACTGTTCTTAACAAACAAATGTGGCACCCGTCGCGCTTTTCCTGATTCCTGCTTAATGAAACGGCTCTTAACAATTTTTTGCGGCCTTCTCTTCGCCGCGAATATCCTGGCGACGGACGTCTACGTTACCATCAGTTTCCAAGGAAACGGCTGTCGTTACCACTGGGAGGTTTACCAGACCTGGCAACACCTTAATGGCTATTGTAACGGTGGCCAGACAAACCATTTATTTTGGTCAGGTTATGATTATGGAACAACCACAAATGGTCATTCAACGACCGCCCTTATTTTTTCATCACCAGCAGGCTGCAAAATCTATCCCGTTGATGACGTGTTCAAGGCTTCCTACACTGCATCCTTTTACCAATGGGACGGCTCTCAGTATGTGCTAACGCAGCAGTCCGCTGAAATGGGCGACAACGGGGGCGGGAGCTACGCCGTGAATTTCGATGCGTGTTCCACGAATGCACCAACGCCTCCGGCTCCTGGCCCACCGCCACCTTGCGAAAACTGCGAAACCTGTTCGGGAATGCCGCGCTGGGGTGTTACTGAGCCTTATATTACCTTCTGGCTGAAGGACGAGCCGCTGGGTTACCAACCAGCCAGTGGACCGCGAGTTGCGCTCGACCTTGGGTACAAACAACACGAGGATGTTACCGGGCAAAATCCATCCAAGTTCAGTGTCGGGCGAAAGTGGAATTTCCCCTGGTTTTCGTTTGTCATTCAAGACGTCTATGGCAATAACGTGGTTCATTTTCCAAACGGCCGGCAGATAACCTTCCAAGGCACGAATGATTACCTTACCAACACGCGGCTCACGGGCGATACAACCAATGGTTTTAGCCTCGCCTATCAGGACGGCAGCAAAGACGTATATGGATTCGTAGTCACAAACGGCGGTGGCGGTTTTGTCCGGGCATTCCTGTCCGAGCGATGGAACGCCCAGTCACAAAAAACCAAATTAAACTATTACAGTTACACGCCGGGCGGCGATCCGGTCATCCGCCTTCAGAACGTTGTGGATGGCGATGGCCGGACCAATTCGATTTATTACGTTTCCACCAACAGCTACAGCACCAACCTGATCAGCCAGGTCGTGGACGCCTTTGGCCGCACCAACTCTTATGCATACGACACCAACGGATTTTTGACGAACATCACCGATGTCGTCGGAATTTCCTCTTCTTTCTCTTACGATGCCAATGGCTGGGTCACGAACCTGACCACGCCCTATGGCACAACGAGTTTTCAGATCACCGATGCCACTGATGCCGCTCCGATTGGCCGGTCCGTCCTGGTGACTGAGCCCAATGGCGCCAAACAACTCTACCTCTACACCAATTCCGCCGCGCTGCCGGTTTCCTACGCGACCAATGACGTGCCCGTCACCTCCCCGTTTACAAACACATTCGATAACGCCGATTTGAATCTGCGCAACAGCTTTCACTGGGACGCCAGGCAGTACGCGGCTTTGTCCACCACGAACATCTCGGGCTTCACCAGCAACGATTTCTTCAAAGCGCGGATGCAACATTGGTTGAAGGCCACCACGAATTCAATGGGGCCAACGCTCTCGCTGACGCGAGAGCCAAGCCCTGATAGTGCCGGCACGACTGAAGGGCAGAAAACCTGGTACGACCATGCAGGCAAGACCAACAGTGCCTACCAAGGTACACAAATCCTTCCATTGTTTGTCGCGCGTGTATTGCCGGATGGAACTACTTCCTTTGCGCGTACCGAGCGCAATGACTGGGGCGCTGTCACGAGTCAAGTGGACACCTACACCAAACCGGACGGAACGGTCGGCCAGCGCACGAACACGTTCACTTATGCGAGTAACAATATCGATGTACTCACGCATATCAGCGCGGACGGCACCCAGGTTTCCAGCAATTATTTCAACGCCAATCACCAGGTGTTGACGAACCTCAACGCGCTCAACGAAATGACGATCTATACTTACGACAGCAGCAACCGCGTCACCAGCATCAAACGCCCCAGCGGCCTGACGACGACGAACCTCTACAACAGCGACGGAACTTTGGCCAAAACCATCGATCTGGAAATCAACCGGACCAACTCGTTCACATACGCGAACGGCCTCGTCTATTCGCAGACCGATGAGCGCGGCCTGACGATCACCAACACCTGGGACAATTTGCAACGGCTGATCAAAGTCACTTATCCCGACGGCACGTTCATAACGAACATCTATAACAATCTCGATCTCGTTCGGGTAGTTGATCGCATGGGTTTCACCAATTCTTTTGGCTACGATTCCATGCGGCGCAAAACTGCGGAGACCAACGCCCTGGGCAATTACACACTTTACAGTTATTGCACCTGCGGCTCGCTGGATTCGGTGCGGGATGCTGCGGGCAATTACACGTACTTCTACTACGATAATATCGGGCGGCAATCGGCAACGGTTTATCCTGACGGTTACGCCGTGACCAATCGTTACAATTTGATCGGTCAGGTGACCAACGTGATCGACAGCGCCGGAGTCAGCGTCACCAACTGGTTTAACAATCAAGGTTTGCAATTCAGCGTCAGCAACGCATTCGGCCAGACGACCAAACTCAGTCTTGATCTTGAGGATCGCGCAACCAACTCGATCGATGCCAACGGTGTCAGTATCGACACGACCTATGATGCTTTGGGTCGCACATTGACCCGCACGTATCCAGACGGCGGCGTGGAGAAGTTTGGCTACACGACTAACGGGCTGGTTGCCTACACCAACCAGTTGAATCAGGTAACACGGTATGTCTATGACGTTGCGGGGAGAAAAACTTATGAGACCAACGCCAACAGCGAAGTGACCCAATTTGCTTACAACGCCGCGGGTGATCGGCTGGCGCTGACGGATGGCAAGAGTCAGACCACCACTTGGACTTATGACATCTACGGACGCATGAGCAACAAGGTGGACGCCGCAAGCAACATCCTGTTCGTTTATTCCTACGATCCGGGCAACCGTTTGACCAATCGTTGGAGCATTGCCAAAGGCAACACGGTTTACAAATACGACGCAGTCGGGAGCCTGACGAATATCGATTACAACGTAAGCCCGGACATCACGCTCCAATACGACGCCCTGAATCGGCTGACGAATATGGTGGACGCGGTGGGGACGAGCGTTTATACGTATAACACCATCGGCCAGTTGTTGAGCGAGGACGGCCCCTGGGCCAATGACACCGTGAGCTACAGTTACGACAGCGGACGGCGGCGTAGCGGGTTGACAATACTTGCACCCAACGCTTCAGCGTGGACCCAGAGTTATGGTTACGACAGTGCTAATCGGATGACGAACATCACCTCACCAGCCGGAGCCTTTGGTTACACGCTCGGAGGGACGAGCTCTGCGAGTTCCCTAATTAAAAGACTTACGCTTCCCAATGGCGCTTACATCACCAACACCTTCGACAGCGTCGCCCGACTCACCGGCACGTATTTAAAGAACAGCGGCAACAGCGTTCTCAACTCGCATGAGTACCTGAACAACTCGGGCAATCAAAGGACAAAGCAAACATTCACGGCGAGTAATTACGTGGATTATACATACGATGGTATCGGGCAGTTGAAAACTGCCTTTGGAAAAGAGTCCGGTGGCACCACGAATCGGTTGCAGGAACAGCTTGGCTACGCCTACGATGCGGCGCATAACCTGAACTGCCGCACGAACAACGCGCTGGTGCAAGCGTTCAACGTGAACAACCTAAACGAACTTACCACTGCCACAAACAGCGGCACGCTTACGGTAGCCGGCACGACCACCAGTGCGGCTACGAATGTCACCGTGAACAGCCAGACGGCGACGCTCTATCTGGACAACACGTTTGCGAAGGCGGGATTTACGGTGACGAATGGCAACAACACCTACACCGCCATAGCGCAGGACACCTACAACCGCAAAGACACCAACAGTATCACAGTCAATCTACCCGCGACAAATAGCTACACTTACGATCTCAACGGAAATCTTCTTTCCGATGGCAAACGCGGCCTCGAGTACGACGATGAGAATCAGTTGATGCGCGTCACAGTGACCAACGCTTTCAAGAAGGAATACCTCTACGACGGGAAGATGCGGCTGCGCGTTCGCAAGGAATTTACGTGGCAGGGCGGCGCCTGGGCGCAAACTAATGAGATCCATTTTGTTTGGGACCTCGATGTCGTCATTCAGGAGCGGGACGCTAACAATCTGCCCAGGCTGACCCTCACACGCGGACTGGATTTAAGTGGCAGTTTGCAGGGAGCGGGCGGCATCGGCGGGTTGCTGGCGATGACGGAGAATTCCGTTCTGAACCCGGAGCATAGTTACTATCACGCGGACGGGAACGGAAACGTGACGATGCTGATAAACACGAATCAATTTCAGGTTGGGAAATATCTCTACGATCCTTTCGGCAATCCGTTGTCCGCGAGCGGAACAAAGACCTTTGTGAATCCCATTTGGTTTTCGAGCCAAATCTACGATTGGGACACGGGCTTCTTGCATTACAAGTTCCGCATTTACATTCCTGAACTGCATCGCTGGCTAAATAGGGATCCAATTGCCGAGAATGGCGGTGTCAACTTGTACGCCTTTCTGTTGAACTCGCCAACGTCGTTTATCGATCTTTTCGGTTTTGGAACGTGGGAGATTTACAACGATGATCTTGATTTGAACCGGCCTGGAATTAACCCGCGTGCTAAAGAACCAGCCGGATTCTCCGTTGTTTATAAACCGGATGATGGTGAGTGCTCTGAGGGCAAGATCATACTTTACCAGATTGTAAGTCAAAAGAGCTTGTTCGGACAATCACCTACTGTTGACGCCCCAACCGATCCATATGGGCGCCATCCGAAAGGGGTTAAATGCCCGCTACCGCCGCAAATGACACCGGACAAACCAGGCGTTCCCAATTCATACCAAGATTCTCCTGAAGGTGGGGGGTATGTTTTTGAATTTACTGCTGTGGCGATTTGTCGCGATAAATGCAAGGAGTTGAAGCTACTCAGTACCTTCTATTTTGAATTCGATTCCAAGACTCGGAAGATTATCAAACGAGATCCAAAGTATAAGAAGCATTTCAAGAAAGGCATGGAGCAGTGGTGGGAAGGTGATAAATCTATTAAGAATTACTATCCAAATGGGATCTGTTGGTAGATGTCACCTCTTATGTTGAATATGAATCGCTTTTCAAAAAATAGACTTTTTCTCGGTTCCATCGCAGGTGTGCTCGCCTGTATCTATGTATACTTTTATAATCAAATCGGTATTTTACGAACCGACAAAGAAACAGAGGTTTTGAATCAGATAACCGCATATTACTTAAGATTTCAGTGGTGCGCCCTAATCATCCCACTGGCTGGATTCTTTTTTCTTGCGAGATTTCAAACTCTCAGAAGGAGATTAAGACTATCTGTGTATCCAGAACTGCTGTTCATTTTTGCAGTCGGCTGGATCTTCATGTCCATAATCATTTGGGAGTTGCAACGGGCAAATGCCCCGATCAGGTTGCGTCGCTTACTTGATCAAGAAAAAGAAATGACTCATCCCGAAAATATGGCTCCTGCTGAAAATAATCCTTCAAAGTGATCGGGAGGGATGAGTCAAACATCTACGCTACTAACGCCAATAGCGAACTCACGCAGTTCACTTACAACGCTGCCGGCGACCGACTTACGCTGACAGACGGCAAGAACCAGACCACCACCTGGACTTATTTGAACTCGACACGCCAACCATAGCACCCTTGTTGCCAATAGATTTTGAACACTGGAACAGCTTCTCGGCTACGAACACTTCTCGGAATGAAGCAAAGCTCCCGTACATCAAACTGAACATCCAAACGCCATGCCCGCCTCGTGGCGCTGTCCCGGTCAACCAAGGGCGTTGTGGGAGGATTTTTCACTCGCAATGCCCGGATCGCCTTCGGTCATGGATGCGACTGTCCCAGCTATGTGGCCCCGGTTTATTCCGGAAGTCTGCCGCGAGGTCAACAACCTTCTCACCACTCGACAACGCAATTCGGTTACCATGTGTTCGGGCGGGAAGCTTTTTATGCCTGCCGTAAGCGTTCTCCAAGATTTATATTGAGTACGTCTTTTGCATCGTCAAACGCCACTGCAACCTTGTGACCGCTGCGGTTTTTGTTACTTTGCCATCGTAATGTCCGTCAATGTTGATCCTGATGCTTCCCTGATGCTCCGCGTTAAGCGGGGTGACATGGACGCTTTCGCCGGGTTGGTGGACAAGTACAAACAGCCGGTAACCAATCTCGTCGGTCGGATGTTGAACGACGTGACGGAAGCTGAAGACGTGGCGCAAAATGTTTTCCTCCAGGTTTACAAGTCTGCTCACCGCTATGAAGTCTCCGCCAAGTTTTCCACCTGGCTGTTCACCATCGCTCGAAATCTTTGCCTGAATGAAATTCGTCGTCGTTCGCGGCACCCGACGGATTCGCTGTATGCCACGCACGCCGATCAGGACGACCAGCCATTGCGCCAGTTCAAGGATGAAAAAACCTTTTCTCCGCCCGATGCCCTGTTGCACGGCGAACTCGAACACAAGATCACCGAGGCGCTGGCCGAATTGCCGGAACACCAGCGCACCGCCATTTTGCTCTGTCGCGGGGATGAATTGAGCTACGAAGAAATCGCTGAGGTGCTGGGCTGCTCGTTGTCCGCGACCAAGTCGTTGATTCACCGTGGCCGGGAAACCTTGAAACAAAAACTCAAACCCTACCTGCGCACCGGCGTCTGGCGGGAGACTCCAGAATGAAAGCAACTTTACCGTAGTGACGGTTATTAAAAGAAAGGCAACTGATATGAATGATCCGCTCTACCATCAACTGCGTGAACTAAGCTGGCGGCGCAAGCTGACCGACGCCGAGGAGGCGCAAATACGGGCGTTTCTGGCGGCGCATCCGGAAGCGCAAACCGACTGGGAGAGAGAAGTCGGTTTGAACCGGCTTTTGGAACATTTGCCGGACGTGCCAGTGGCGTCGAATTTCACCGCTCGTGTCCTGCAAGCCGTGGAACGGGAGGCAGGCCAACAAGCTCGCGCGGCGAAGTTTATGAGGAAACTGTGGTGGCCAGCGGTGGGCTGGTTGCCAAGAGCGGCTGTCGTCGCAGTTGTTCTGTGCATTGGCGTGTTCGGCTACCATCATCATCGGGTCACCGTCCGGAAACAAATGGCGAAAAGCCTGGCCCCGGTTTCCAACATTATCTCTTTCACCAGTCTGGAGATTTGGGAACATTTTGACGACATCAACCGGTTGAGTCAGACCCCACCGCAGGCGGATCGTGAATTGCTGGCGTTGCGTTATTGAAATGAAGCGAGGCCAGTCCATTTTCGTCCTTCGCGATTCTGCAGCCCTATTCCTCGGTTTGGGCTGCTGCCTGTTGGCGCTCACGCAGCTTACTGGTCAGCCTGCCACGACTCTCATCGCGCCCGTCCGTCCGGCTGCGCCAAATGTCGCCGCCAACACTAACGCGGCCGCTTCGCTCATCAAATCGCCCGTCGATTCATTTCGCGAACTGCTCGCGATGGACGTGGACGAACGCGAGGCGCGGTTGGCGGGACGCGACCCGGCAGACCGGCAGGCCATCCTGGCAAAATTGCAGGAATATGAATCGCTCGCGCCCGAAGAGCGCGAATTGCGGCTGAGCACCACGCAACTCCAGTGGTACATGTTACGGTTCATGAAGACGCCCGCGACCAACTGGCCTGCGATCCTCGCCTCTGTTCCCAAGGTCGATCGCGCTTTGGTTGAACACCGGATGAATCAATGGGTCATTCTGCCGCCGCCGTTGCAAACGGAGATTCTCGAATACGAATCCACCAGCCGTTACTTCGGTTTGTCCCCGGATACCATTGCCAAGACTTCAAAAGTTTCGCCACCGCTCCCGGAGAACGAACGCCGGGAAGTGGAAGCGAGACTGGCCCACTGGAATGCTTTGCCTCCGGACGATCAGCGGCGGATGAGGGATCAGTTCAATCATTTCTTTGAACTCACTCCGGCCGAAAAGGAGAAAACACTCAGTTCGCTTTCCGAACCCGAGCGGGCGCAAATGGAAAAAACCCTCCAGTCCTTTCAGCAACTGCCCAAGGCCACCCGCGAACTTTGTCTGCAATCGTTTGGTCGGTTCGCCCGCATGAGCGCCTACGAGCAGCAACGGTTTTTGAAGAACGCCGAACGTTGGCGGGAAATGTCACCCGGTGAACGCGATGCCTGGAAACGACTCGTTCATTACCTTGCCGACACGCCGCCGATGCCGCAGGGATTGGATCCCTTGCCCCCGGGCTTGCGGCTGGATCCGCACCTGGCCGCACCTGGCGTCCCCGACAGTGTGCCCTTGGCCACGAACAGCGTGCGCTGATTCGACCTTGTCACTCTCCCCGGCACTCTTTAAGTTGCGGCAACGTGCATAAAATCGCGCTTCAACTCGGCGGGCTTTCCATCCACTGGTACGGGGTCCTCGTGGCGTTGGGCTTTCTGGCCGGGCTTTGGACGGCGAGCCGACGCGGATTGCGCGATGGCGTGGCGGCGGAAAAAATCATCGACCTCGGTCCCTGGCTCATGCTCGGCACCATCGTAGGGGCGCGCACGCTCTATGTGATTTCGTATTGGGACACGCTGTTCGTGGACCCGTTGTTTCCGCGCGCGCCGTGGACGGAAATTTTCATGGTGCAACGTGGTGGTCTGGTTTTTTACGGCGGGCTGATCGGCGCGTCCCTGGCTGGCATTATCTACGTTCGCGCAAAAGAACTTCCGCTATGGAAACTGGCCGACATTCTGGCACCGAGCATCGCGTTGGGCCACGCTATCGGTCGCATCGGTTGTTTGATGAACGGCTGCTGTTACGGCCGCGCTTGCGATCTCCCGTGGGCGATCCATTTCCCGAAAGGCCACGAGACTTATCCCCACCGAGTACATCCAACACAGATTTACGAATCGTTGTTGAACTTTGCGCTCTATGCGGCGCTGGCGTGGCTTTATCGCCGCAAGAAATTCAACGGCCAGGTTTTTGCAACCTATCTGGTCTGCTACGCCTTGTTGCGCACGCTCGTCGAATCGTTTCGCGGCGATTATCCCGTTTACTATCTCGGCGGGATGGTGACGCCCGCCCAATTGGTCAGCCTCGGCATTTTAGCGGTGGGTTTGTTGCTGTTCTGGAAACTGCCCCGTCGCCAGGAAAAACGAGGATAGCGGAGGATGCAGCCAGAAGTCAGAAGTCAGAGGCCAGATGTCAGAAGCCAGGAGACGGCTCTCCGGCCGCAGACCTCCGACCTCCGACTTCCTCGCCCCCTCCTCCTCGCCGGTCCGACAGCCGTCGGCAAATCGGAAGTCGCGCTGCGGCTGGCCGATCAGCTCGGTGGCGAAATCATCAGTGTCGATTCCATGCAGGTTTATCGCGGCCTTGACATCGGCACCGCGAAGCCGTCGCTGGAAGAACGTCAGCGCGTGCCGCACCATTTGATTGATGTCGTCGATCTGACCGAATCGTTCGACGCCGCCCAATTTGCGCGGCTTGCTCATCAGGCCGTGGAGGACATTCAAGCGCGTCGTCGTGTGCCCATCTTGTGCGGCGGCAGCGGCCTTTATTTCAAAGCCTTTATCGAGGGTTTGGGCGATGCGCCGCCGGCCGATGAAACATTGCGCGCAGAGTTGCAAGCGACTCCGCTGTCGGATTTGTTGCGGGAATTGGAAGCGCGCGACCCGGCGACTTTTGAAAAAATTGATCGCCAGAATCCGCGCCGCGTCATTCGCGCCATCGAGGTGATTCGCTTGACTGGCAAACCCTTTTCCACGCAACGCGCTGAGTGGAGTCACACATCACGCATCACGCATCACGCAGCCAACTCCTTCTGCCTTGCCCGCGAAAGCGCCAATCTTCGTGCGCGCATCGACGCTCGCGTGGACACGATGTTCCGGGAGGGGCTGATCGAGGAAACCCGACGGCTGTTGGATCTCGGTCTGGCTGAAAACGAAACCGCCATGCAGTCGCTTGGCTACCGGCAAGCGGTCGAACACCTACGCGGAGTGCGGTCGCTGGCTGCAACCGTCGAACTCGTCAAAGTTCGCACGCGCCAATTCGCCAAACGCCAGATGACGTGGTTTCGGCGACAGTTGAATTTGGAGTGGATTGAATTGGAAGCAGACGATTCACCCGCCCGCGTCGCCGGGCTTGTGAAAGTTCGGTCAACAGGCTAGTCTGGCGTCATGCTCAAGCGGCGGATCAAAGTACTGCTTAAAGTTCTGCTGACACTGTTCGCTCTTATTTTTGTTTTCATGCTATTCGAGAGGCTGCGGGGTCAGATTTCTCTAGCAGGTTACAGACGCGAACTGGCTGCAATCGGCGAGAAATTGACGGCCAGGGATTTTCAATCCTCTTACTCCGAGACTGACAACGGCGCGCCAGCGGTCGCGGAATGGATTGAGCGGTTCAAGGATGGTCCAGTTCTCCCCAAGCATTATCCGCCCCGGATGAAATTGACGGTGTCCGGGCGCGCCATCATCGGTTATCGTGAAAGCGATTGGGTGGAGGACAAAGTAACCAACCATTGGGATCAGCTCGCTTCCGATCTGAAAACGAACGAGGCGACGCTGGCGGAAATCCGAAGCGCGTTGGCAAAGCCGGTTCTCAACAACCATCTTGATCTCGCACAAGGGATGAAGCTGCAATTCCCTCATTTGTGGCGTGGTAAGACGCTCACCTACTGGTTTGCCAGCGGCGCACAACTGGCGTTGCACGAAGACCGGTTGCACGATGCGTCCCGTGAATTGGTTTCCGAGATCAGCCTGCCCCGACTCATGGCGGAGGATCACACGGCGATCAGCGAGTTGGTGCGAATCGCCATCGCAGCCGTTGCCAAGACCGACACGTGGGAAGCATTGCAGGCGGACGGCTGGACGGATGAGGATTTGGTCCCACTGCAGAAAGCATGGGAGAGCCATGACTTCGCGGGAAGTATGGCCCGCAGTTTGGAAGGTGAACGAATTTTTTCCGACGCGACCTCCGAATTGTTGCGTGCGTCCAATGATGACACTTTCAATCTCCTATTCAGTGGTGATTCAAAACTGGCAGCGCTCTTTTTGGGAGCTGGCTTTGAAGATTCTTCATGGGAGAAGTTTCTGGAGAGTTTGCCCTACGGCGAGCAAATCGCCGACTTCGCTCGCAAACAAATCTATTGTCGGGTCTGGCGTTTCTCGTGGTCGCACCAGGAGCAACTTCGGAGCACGAAAAACCTACAAGCGCTGCTTGAACTGGGGCGAATCTGTGCGAAGAACAAATCCTACAAGGCCATCGAGAATGCTTTGGACCAACTGTCCTCCAATACCGAAGCAAAGAACTTTTACGAACAGTTGCGTTATCCCGGGCCTGACAGTGTTAGGACGCTTTCCAGAACGATCTTGAAGGCGATGCAAACCGAGACGGACCGCTCGCTCACCGTCTGCGCGGTCGTGCTCAAACGCTATTCGCTCCGCCACGGCAAATTGCCCACGACGCTCGACGTGCTCGTGCCGGAATTCATCTCGTCCGTGCCCGTTGACTACATGGATGGCAAACCGGTGAAATATCGGTTCAAACCGGACGGTACATTCACTCTCTACTCTGTTGGCGAAGACGGACGGGACGACGGCGGAGATTTAGCGTTGATGGACGGCAGGAAGAACACGCGATCCCTCTGGGCGCGGAAGGATTTTGTCTGGCCTTCACCCGCACTGCCGGAGGAAATCGAAACCTACCGCAAAGAAGCAGCCAAGAATTAACGCTTCGCCGCCACGATGCATCTGCCCCTTTCTTTCGGCCAAACGACTTTTCTTTCATCCGAGTTAAAATGTGTTATCGTGACACCAGCCAAAGACAGCCGACATTGATTTGAAAGCACTGATCGAGACAGCAACAAAACGAACCGAACGAGTCTTTCTCGTCGGCGTGGAACTTAAGACGCGCACCACTTGGGACACGCGCGATTCACTGGACGAACTTTCCGAACTCGCCTCCACCGCCGGCGGCGAAGTCGTCGGCGATGGCACGCAAAAACTGGAGTCGCCGTTTGCGGCCACGTTCATCGGCAGCGGCAAGGCGGACGAGTTCGCGCAACATTGCCGCCGGCATGACGTGGACACGGTGATTTTTGATGACGAGCTTTCGCCGGCCCAGGGCCGCAACCTGGAACGTGTGTTCAACTGCAAAGTGCTCGATCGCACCTCGCTCATCCTCGACATTTTTGCGCAGCGCGCGCGCACGCGGGAAGGCAAGTTGCAGATCGAACTGGCGCAACTCCAGCATCTGTTGCCCCGACTCACCCGATTCTGGGGTCACCTCTCGCGGCAGAAGGGCGGCATTGGGATGCGCGGTGACGGCGAAACCCAGTTGGAAACCGACCGTCGCCGTGTGCAGGATCGCATTTCAAAAATCGCGCGCGAACTCGAAGTGGTGCGCCGCCAGCGCGCGACGCAGCGGCATGGACGCCAGCGCAATCATTGGCCCCTGGCTTCGATTGTTGGCTACACGAACGCCGGCAAATCGACGTTGCTCAAGGCGCTCACCGGCGCGGCGGTTTTGGTGGAGGACAAACTGTTCGCCACGCTTGATCCGACGACACGACGTTTGCGCCTGCCGACGAACCAGAACGTCTTGTTGACCGACACGGTTGGTTTCATCCGCAAATTGCCGCACGATCTGGTGGAAGCATTCAAAGCAACGCTTGAAGAAGTTGTCCAGGCCGATCTGTTGTTGCACGTGGTGGACATTAGCCATCCACAGGCGGAGGAACAAATCGCGGCGGTAAACGCCGTGCTGGAAGAGATCGGCGCAACCGGCAAACCGACGCTGATGGTGTTCAACAAAATCGACAAACTACCGACTGCTGAACGTTTGAATAAATTCCTCGAACGTTTTCCCAGCGCCGCGGGCGTCTCAGCCAAAACCGGTGAGGCGGTTCCTTCACTGTTGGCGGAATTGGGCAGCCAGTTGCGGCCGGCGCGCGAGTTTGTGGAGTTGGCCGTGCCACATGAGGCGTCGGCGGTCATCGCGAGGTTGCACGCCGTGGCGCAGGTCGTGGAGCGCGAGTATGAAGGTGACACCGCGCGATTCAAGGCGCGCATTCCGCCGCATTTGCGCGAAGAATTCGCGCCCTACATCGTGTCCGAGGTCAACGGCTCGATTGTGGCACTCGAGTAGTTTTCTCCGTGCAATCCGCGGGTGGAGGTTGTAAGAAGCCAGCCAACATGAGCGCCGGCCAGCGGATCAAAGACCAACCTGCCAGCGAGCGACCGCGCGAACGTCTGGTCGAACACGGCCCCAACGCGCTGAGTCCCGCGGAGTTGGTCGCCATCCTGATTCGGACCGGGCTGAAAGGCACCAACGCCGTGGAAATCGGGAAACAGCTCATGACCAAGTACGAGACCCTGGCGGCGCTGGCCCAGGCTTCGCTCGAGGATTTGCAGCGCATCAAAGGTATCGGCCGCGATAAGGCCGTGACACTGGTGGCCGCGTTCACACTCGCGCAGCGCATGGCGAAGGAATTGCGCGGCGAATCACCCGTTTTGGACAACCCGGAACGGATCGCCGACCTGCTGCGCGAGGAGAACCGTTCCTATCAGGTGGAAAACTTCCAGGTGCTCCTGCTCAATACGCGGCGGAAATTGATCCGCATGGAAAAAATTTCCCAAGGAACGCTCGACACAATTCTGGTGCATCCCAGAGAAGTTTTTAAGCTGGCCATCGCCGCCAACGCCGCCGCCGTCGTGCTCGTGCACAATCATCCCAGTGGCGACCCGACACCGAGCGAGGCGGACATCAAAGTGACGCGCGATTTGATTCGCGCCGGGCAATTGTTGAAGATTGACGTGCTGGATCACGTCATCCTCGGTCGCCGCACTGAGGAGCGATCCAAGGATTACGCCTCGTTGCGGGAGCTGGGATATTTTTATTCGTGACAAGGAAAATACCCAAGGACACAAATACCCAAACACTCAAATACCCAAATACCCAAGACGAGATCGCGTGATGCCGGGTATTTGGGTGTTTGGGTAATTGGATACTTGGATTCTCCCGCTTGGCCCTTTAGATTTAACTCCGCGCATGATTCACGCCACAGCAATCATTCACCCGAAGGCGACGCTCGACCCGACCGCAAGCGCGGGGCCTTATGCCGTCATTGATGAACACGTCGTGCTGGGCGGCCATTGCGTTGTCGGGCCGCATGTGCACTTGACCGGCCACACCACCATCGGCGCGCACAATCAGTTTCACACCGGCTGCGTCATCGGCGATGCGCCGCAGGACTTGAAATACAACGGCGAACCGACGCGGTTGCGCATTGGCGATCACAATGTCTTTCGCGAGCACGCGACGGTGAACCGCTCCAACAAGTTGAAGGAGGAAACCCTCATCGGTTCGCACAATTTTCTGATGGCGAACAGTCACGTGGGTCACAACGTTTGTCTGGGGGACAACATCGTGCTGGCGAATGGCGCGTTGCTGGCCGGGCATGTGACCGTGGGCGACCGGGCGTTCATTTCAGGCAATTGTCTGGTGCACCAGTTCTGCCGTGTCGGAGAACTGGCCTTCATGCAGGGCGGGTCGGCCATCAGCATGGATTTGCCGCCGTTCACCGTCGCGAGCCGTTCCAACGACATGTGCGGGCTGAACACCGTGGGTCTGCGCCGGGCAGGTTTTACCGCGGAGGAGCGGCAGGAATTGAAGCAGCTTTACAACGCCTTGTTTCGGAGCGGGCGGAATTTGCGCGAGGCGCTGGCAGCGGCGGAAAAAGAATTTGCCAGCGCACCGGCGAAGGTCCTGCTGGAATTCATCGCGTCCTCCAAACGCGGCATTTGTTCCGACGTGGGCGGCCTTCGAGATTCGAATAACGAGGACGAACAGTGAAGCGTCTATTCTGATTTGAACTTTGACTAACAAACGTGGTCAAAGTATCGTTAGCCAATCAAATGTGTTACAGCGCCAAACAATCGTCTCCGCGGATTCACCTGATGGGGGTGGGGGTTGCCCTGGGTTGCCTCGCCGCGGCCACGGTTCTGGCCCAGCGCGGCCAGCCGATTGAGTTTTCCGCACCGCAAGATGTCACGGTGAGTTCCAATTTGAACCAACTGAGGCCGCAACCCGCCAATTTGCGACAGTTGGAGGAGGAGACGTCCAAGCCGTTCGAATCGCTTAATCCCGACAGCTCGCTTGGCCCGGTCATCACCACCCCGTTTCGACCGCCCCCGCGCCCGGCAGTGCGGAGCAAACGCGCCAAGGACCGCGAGGAATTGCTCAAGAACTGGGTGTTCATGAACCCGGACGATTTGACCAAGGGGCCGACGCCCGAGGAGATTTTCAAAGTCAAAGAGTATGAGAAGAATGGCCAGGAAAAGAAACCTCTGTCCGCGTTCGAAAGGTATAATCAGAATCCTGATCGCACGCAAGGTGGCGACAAAAAGAAAGACAAAGGCGACTCCGTCGCCGACAAGGAGAAGGACAAGTTCAACTCGTCGCGCTCCCATGACCGTCCCGAAACGTTGCAAGGTGACCTCAACAACCCCGAAAAGTTATCGCAAGGTTTTCTTCCTTCGGATTTGAGCGATAAAACTGAGATTCCTTCGACGACGCTCACGGGCACTCCTTTTCCAAGCCTGCTGAAGGACAGCTTTCAAACCAGCCGGGACACCGCCCGCGAGGCGCGGATGGAGGAGTTCAAACAATTGTTGGAGCCGCACACCGTTTCTTCCCCCATTTTGGGTTCATTGGATCCGTTGAATCAGCAGGTCGATGCCGCACGGGCCTTGCCCAACCCTGCAAGAAGTTTGGAAGGGTTGACGGCGCCAACCCAGCAGGATCCCTTCAATCCGATCCAGAGCGGGTTCAATCCGAGCACTGTCTTTCAGCCGGGTTTACTGCAGGATTTCAGTGCAAGACCGTTTGGACAATCAAGTCTGACGCCTGCGTTGCAGCCCAGCCCGACCCCGAAGGTGCAACCGCCGCAGCCAAACTTCACGTTCCCGACGCGCAAGTTCTAGTCGGCGTGCGCGGCCGTCATTCCCAGCGCATCACGCTCACCGTCGTTCCCGGAGCCAGAGTGGTGCTGGGTGGCACGTCCACCAGGCCGTTGGCGGCCGCCAGCGAACCGAGGCAGTGCGAAGCCTGCGTGCCGGCAGACCGGATGTTTCCCGCGTCATCGACCACGACCCGCATGAAATGCCGGCGCTCACCGCGGTTGGTCAATGTTTCAGCCAACACTCCGGGATGCGCGGGCAGATTCACATCGCGGGCGCCCTGCCAGCGCAACAAGGCCGGTCGCACTAACAACAGGAAAGTGACGAACGCAGAAACCGGATTGCCGGGCAGACCGAACAAAAGCTTCTCCTGACAGCGGCCAAAAACAAATGGCCGGCCCGGCCGGATCGCAACCTTCCAGAATTGCAGCTCGCCGCCCATCTGCTCAAAGGCGCGTTTGATAAAATCCATCTCCCCCACCGAAACACCGCCCGACGTGACCACGGCATCGCATTGGTTGAACGCCATTTCCAGCGCGCTGCGCGTGGCGGTCAAAGTGTCCGGGACAAGCGGAAACATTTTCGAAATTCCGCCTGCCCTCGATAGGAGTGTCGCCAGACCAACACGATTGCTCTCGTAAATCTGGCCGGGCGACAGGGTTTGCCGCGCTTCCCGCAATTCCGAACCGCTGGCCAGCAAGCCAACGTCCGGTCGGCGACCGACCTTCACTTGCGTCAACCCCACTGCCGCCAGCAGACTCACGCGCCCAGCCGTCAAACAATCTCCCGGCTGGCCGAGCATGGCGCCGCGCTGCACATCCTCGCCCCGCAAGCGAACGTTTTCCCACGGCTTCACCTGGTCAAGAAACAAAACCCCTTCCGGATCGTTGGCCTCGGTGCGAGTGTCCTCCTGCATCATCACGGCGTCCGTGCCAAGCGGCAGCCGCGAACCGGTGAACAGACGCACACACATTCCGGGTTGAACTTCACCGTCAAACACCGTGCCCGCCGCGACTCTACCGCAAAGTCGTAACCGGACGGGGCAATCGCTGTGGGCGGCGGCGACATCGCTGGCGCGGACAGCGTAGCCATCCATCGCTGAGTTGTCGAAGACCGGGAGATCAAGCGGCGAAAGGATTTGTTCGGCCAACACGCGCCCGTGCGCCTGCGCCAATGGAATTTTTTCCGGCTCCGGTGCCGGGAGGGCGGAGAGAATTCGCGTCAAAGCATTTTCAAGTTCGAGCATAACGACGATGGGGCTGAAGTTGGGAGTAGCCGGTGGAGCTCGCCCTGTGGAATAGTGGCGGTAGCTGCCGGGCGTGAGTTCGCATTTATTCCACAGGGCGAAGTGGCTTGGTTCAATGCGCGGCGGCGGTCAAGACCAGCACTTGCTCCAAAGTCGAAATGCCATCGCGTGCCCGTTCCAACGCCACCATGCGCAAGGTCCTCATACCTTCGCCGATGGCGACCTTGGCCAGGTCCGACGAATTGGCGTGCGCGATGATGAGCTTGCGGATTTGATCGGTCACCGTCATCGCTTCGATGATGGCCAGCCGTCCCGCATAGCCGGAATTCTTGCAACGCTCGCACCCCCGTCCGCGGAACAGGACAACTCCATCGAAGAGACTCGGATCAATGCTGAGGTCTTCGTACATTTTGGAAGGGTAAGTGACCGGTTCTTTGCAGTGCGAACAGATGCGCCGCATCAAGCGTTGCGCGGCGGCCAGGATTACGGAGGAGGATATAAGAAATGGCGCAATGCCCATGTCATCCAGACGGGCGATGGCGCCGGCGGCGTCGTTGCAGTGCATGGTGCTCAAGACCTGGTGGCCGGTGAGCGCCGCTTCGACGGCGATTTCAGCCGTCTCGGTATCACGAATCTCGCCGATCATCACGATGTCCGGGTCCTGTCGCAGAATGGAGCGGAGGGCATTGGCGAAGGTCAATCCGATTTCTTTTCGGACGGGCACCTGGTTGATGCCGGGAATTTGATATTCCACCGGGTCTTCGACGGTGACGATGTTGTATTCCGGGTTGTTGAGTTCATTGAGCGCCGAGTAAAGGGTGGTGGTCTTGCCGGAGCCGGTCGGACCCGTCACCAGGATCAGTCCATGCGGCGCATTCACGGCAGTCTTGAACTGTTGAAAGGTGTCGGGGTCCAAACCCAGCTTGTCGATGCTGGCGGAAAGACTGGTCTTGTCGAGCACGCGGAGCACGCATTTCTCGCCGTGCACGGTGGGCAGAAAGGAAACACGCAAGTCAAAATCCTTGCCCGCCACGCGCACGCGCATGCGACCGTCCTGGGGCAGACGGCGCTCAGCAATGTCAAGGTTGCTCATGATTTTGAGACGGGAGGTGAGGGCGACGGCCATTTTTGAAGGCGGGGGCGTCATGTCCACCAGTGAACCGTCGATGCGGTAGCGCAAGCGGACCATTTTTTCGAACGGTTCGATGTGGATATCGCTGGCGCGGTCTTTGATGGCTTGCACCAGAATGAGGTTGGCCAGTTTGATGACCGGCGCTTCCTCGCTGGAGGCGGCCAGTTGGTCGAGGTTGACTTCCTCGATCGTTTCCCGGGCCACTTCCAGATTATCGGCCTCGGCGTCCACGTCCGCCTTCTTCTGGGCGTCCTGGATGATGTCCTCCATGCTGCCGCCCTTGACGCTTTCCAGGTTGGTCAGCTTGTCGAGGATCGCCTTTTCCGAGGCGATCAGCGGTGTGATTTCCAGTTTGGTGATCCGCCGGACGTCGTCGATGGCCAGCACGTTCAACGGGTCGGCCATCGCCAGATACAATTTATTGTCCAGCCGCGAGACGGGCAGGACTTTGTGGCTGTGGGCCACGTCGCGGGGCAGCAGGTCCGCCACGTCCTGGGCAATGCCCATGCGCGCGAGGTTGACGGGCGGCGTATGCAACACCCGCCCCATGGAGACGGCCAGGTCCACCTCGCTGACGTACGCTTTTTCGACGACGAGTTTGAGCAGGCGGGTGCCTTCTTTCTTTTGTTGTTGCAACAACTCTTCCACCTGCTTGGGCGAGAGCAAACCGTCTTCCACCAGGGCGTCGGCGATTCGTTCTCCAAAAGATTTAAGCGGTGGCATGGTTCAAAAAAAAATTCTAACGGAAGATTCGTTGCAGGGTGTGCACGAGGTCAAAGGGCGGGGTCAAGTACCATAACAGCCGGTTGTGGGTCGCCTCCTGGAGTTCCTTGGCGGCCTGGCGATTGAACGGGTTGGCCGTGGCCACCAGCACGGACTTGCTCATGCGATCAAAGGGCAGCACACACCAGCGCTGGCAGGTCTCCGCCGGAAAACTGTGCGCCAATTCCATGTCGATCTCGTACTTGTCCAGCGGCAGAAAGGCCAGCCGCAGTTTGTCCGCCAGAATTTTCACACATTTGTTGGCGGCCATGATCCCCTTGGTTTCCAACACCTGGATGAAGGGCTCGATCACTCCGTTCGGCGGACTTGATAAATCCGCTTTGGCCCAGCACAGATCGAAATCGCCCGCGGAGATGAGCTTGCTCTCCACAAAAATCTTGTACATCTCCTGGCGGCCATCTTCGACCTCCAAGGACGCCGGTTTGGCGGAAGGTTTTTTGATGCGGTTGGTGCCCCCAGGCGCTTTGTTCAGCATCGTCGTGCCGCCCGGCGAAGTCTCGACGGCCAGCTTGTTGGCCTTGTTCTCGATTTCCTTCAAGGCGGCTTGCACATCCGGATCGCCCGGAAAACGTTGGAGGATGGTTTCGTACTCCAGAATGGCCGAGGAAAGCTGGCCCAATTGCACATAAGCCTGGGCAATCCGTTTGGAAGTGCTCGCCACATCCTGTTCCCGGCCCAGCTTGAAGTAGGCTTCCTTCAGGATTTCCAACGATTGATAATCCAGCGGCTGCGATTGAGTGATGACCTCAAACATCTCAATCGTCTGGCCCAACTGGGCTTCTTCACTGCTGGTCAATGTGCCGGCCATGACAATTTATTTCTTTCAACCATCCCGCCGCGCCCGGCCTCACGCCCGAGGAACACGGCCATTGAACTTTCGCCGCAAACTCGGAAACAATAATAGCGGGTTGTCTCTGCCAACGCAACCTTCCTTTTCCAAACCGCTCGAGCTGCGGAATTGCAATTCGCGTTCGGATTGAGGAGGCTCGGCTTGGACCGGGCCGGGAAGCCGGCCCACAGCATCAACCATGCATGAACTGTCGCCAATCATGATTCCCGCGGCGGGCGAACGATCCCAACGCTTCGTCGGCGACCGCGTCCGCTTCACGCTGCGCGACCGCGAAGGCCGACCGTTGCCCGCCGGCTGGTGCGCCCGGCTGCGCACCAATCTGGGCCGCGCCGAGGTGTTGCGCAGCGAAATCATCCAGGCCCACACGAAGAAACTGCCGCTCGCCGGCGGCTCCTGGCGCGACCTGCCGATGACGCAGCAGGAACAGGAATGGCAACTGGAACTGCCGCTGACCGAGGTCGGTTATTTCAAGGCCAAGGCTTACGCCGTTGATCCGCGCGGCTGGCAACACTGGCCCGGGGGTCCGGACGTCGGCCTTTCCGTTCAGCCGGACGCCTGCCGCACGGCCAACACGATTTACTGCGCCTTCTCGCGCATGTTTGGCGGCACCAAAAACTTTGTCACCACGCAGGACGAAAAACTGGAGGTGCAGTTCCGTCAGTTGGAGCGGCAAGGTTACACCGTCATTCCGCCTTCGGGAAAACTGCGCGACCTGCTTCAGCAACTTCCTCACATCGTCGATACCCTCGGCTGCCGCATTCTGCATCTGTTGCCGGTGAATCCCGCACCCACCACTTACGCCCGCTTCGGTCGATTCGGCAGTCCCTATGCCAGTCTGGATCTCACCGCCATTGATCCCGCGCTGGTGGTGTTTGACCGCCGCACGACGGGCGTCGATCAATTCCGCGAGTTGACCTACGCAGCCCATCTCAAAGGTGGGCGCGTGTTTCTGGACATCGTCATCAACCACACCGGTTGGGGCGCGACGCTGCAGGAAAAGCACCCCGATTGGTATCTGCGTGATGCCGCCGGCAATTTCGTCAGCCCGGGCGCCTGGGGCGTGGTGTGGGAGGACCTGGTGGAACTGGAACACCGGCACGTCGCGCTGTGGGACGAACTCGCGGAAGTTTTTTTGATCTGGTGCCGGCGCGGCGTGGATGGTTTTCGCTGCGATGCCGGCTACAAAGTTCCGGTACACGCCTGGCGCTACCTCATCGCCCGCGTGCGCCAGGAATTTCCGGAAACAATTTTTTTACTCGAAGGTCTCGGCGGCGCCTGGGAGACCACGGAGATTCTGCTGAGCGAGGGCGGCATGCAGTGGGCCTATTCCGAACTCTTTCAAAACCATTCCGGGCGCGAGGTGGCCCAGTATCTCGATCACAGCCTTCATCAAAGCGATCGGGTGGGTGCCCTCGTCCATTACAGCGAAACACACGACAATGACCGCCTCGCCGCGCGCAGCCGCGCTTGGTCGCTCCTCCGAAACCGCCTCTGCGCATTGACCAGCGTCAACGGCGGCTACGGCTTCACCTGCGGCGTCGAATGGCTCGCCACCGAAAAAATCAACGTCCATTCCTGTGGCGGTCTCGCGTGGGGCGGCCAAGATAACCTCGTCACCGAACTTGCCCGACTGAACAAACTGCTCGCCGATCATCCATGTTTCTTTGACGGCGCGAGACTGACGCGGCTCAGTCCCATTGACTCGCCCGTTTACGCCCTGTTGCGTGAATCGGCCGAAGGCAAAGACCGCGTGCTCGTGCTCGTCAACAACGACCTCGAGAATGAGCAAAAATTCTCTCTCGCTACGAATCTCCTCTCATCCAGCGAAGAGGTCACCCTCTCCCCCTCGCCCCGTGGAATAAACGCTTCGCGACCTCCGGCAGCTACCCTGGCTATTCCACGGGGCGACGAGGGGGAGAGGGACGGGGTGAGGGGGGAACGGCCTACCTACAAGTGTGATCTGCTCGGTCAATCTTTACCTGAACTGAAGCGAAGCCACGATGGCGCAATCCATTTCAACCTGAAACCCGGCGCGGCGTTTTGTCTCTCCGCCACTGATGGGCCGCAGGGCTTGAGCGGCGATGCCTACCGCAGGGCCAGAGCACAGGCCGCCTTTGCTCTCACTGCTTTGAGCCGTCTCTTCGCGGTGGAGGCGATTGGCCCTTGCGATTGGCGCTCGTTGGCGCAATGCGTCCATGCCAACCCCCGACAATTTCTGGCCTCCCTGTTTCATCTGGACCGCGCCTTGATGCGGGTTGACCTGCGCGCCGCGTTGCTAAAAGCCGGTGGCGAAAAACATTTTCCGAAAGTGGTGACCTGGACACCGCCCGACGCCCAACGCATCGTCCTCGTTCCGCCGGAACACTGGTTGCTGCTTCAAGATGCGGCGCCCTTTCGTGCCGCGTTGAATTTCAACGACGGCGGCCAATCACAACCTGCCCAGTCCATTCAAGTCCGGGATGGCCACGTCACTTGCTTCGCGCCGCGCCCGACCGCCGCCCACGCCGAACTTGTCCTTGAGCGCTTTGCAACTGGTGAGCCACACGTTGTGGCTGCTATTCGATACCTGTCGCCACTGCCAGATGTTGCGCGCACCGCACTGGCCACTCCGCATTCAGACGACCTCGTGCTGCTGACCAACGGCCTCGGCGGCATGGCGCGAATGTGCGTCGATCTTGGCTGCGTGAATTCCAAATACGATTGCGTGCTGGGCGCGAACCTTCATCCCACGCTGCCGGTTGACCGGCACATTTTCGTGAAGCGTGTGCGCGTCTGGGTCAACGCCGACGGCTTCATCACGCCGTTGAATGGCGAGAATCTTGTGGCCTTCGAGGCAGGTCCTCCTGCTGGCTGGCGTTTTGTGGCCAACGCTGGCGACGCTCGCAGTGTCGAAATCCATCTTCGCGCGAGCATGGTGCCTCAGCGCAACACCACGGTGTTGTGCTTCCAGCGACCTCCATCCGCGCCACCGCTCGGCAAGGATTTGCCGGCGCAATGCGATGTCCGGCTCACGGTCCGGTTCGATATTGAAGACCGAAATTTTCACACGGAGACCCACCGCAACGGCGGTGCGGACCATCACTTCACAACACACACCCATCCGCTTGACGACCAGACCGGTTTTGCCTTCACGCCAGCCATCGACCGTCAACTCCGCGTGTTCAGTGACGGCGGTCTTTACCACGCTGCCGAGGAATGGTCAGAAAACATTCCCCATCCGGTGGAACAATCGCGCGGGCAGACGGCCAGCGGCGACGCCTGGAGTCCCGGCTGGTTCGATTTACCAATCCCCAAAGGCGAATCGGTGACACTCGTGATCACCGCTGAGACTGACGAACCGGCCACGAACGAATTGCCGATTACCAATCACGAATCACCAGTCTCCCAGCCCGGCGACGCTTTCGCCCAACAGCTCGCGCGCGCGGCTCGCGCCTTTGTCGTCCGCCGCAACGGTGGCAAAACCGTGATCGCCGGTTATCCGTGGTTTCTCGATTGGGGACGAGATTCACTCATCTGCGCGCGCGGCCTGCTCGCCGCCGGCCTGATTGACGAGGTCACGCAATTGCTGGTCACCTTCGCGCGCTTCGAGGAGAACGGCACGCTGCCGAACACCCTCAACGGCGACAACGCATCCAACCGCGACACATCCGACGCGCCGTTGTGGTTTGGAATCGTCTGCGAGGAGACCGCCGCAGCCACAAACGCGACATTTTACGAGACGAAGGTGGACAAACGCGGACGGACCATCGCCGATGTGCTGCGCAGTATTGGCGTGAACTACAAAACCGGCACCCAGAACGGTATTCGAATGGATGCCGCTTCCGGCTTGATCTGGAGTCCCAGCCATTTCACGTGGATGGATACGAATTTTCCCGCCTGCACGCCGCGGGAAGGTTATCCGGTGGAAATTCAGGTGCTTTGGATTCGACTCTTGCGCCTGCTCGAACGGCTCCGTGTCAAGCCCGACGACGAGGCGTGGGGTGCCATCGCCGATCGTGCCGAAGCGTCCCTGCACAGTCTTTACTGGCTGGAGGATGGCGGTTACTTGGCTGATTCACTCGTTGCCAAGGCCGGGCAACCCGCCCGCTCCTCGCCACCGGACAATTCACTGCGGAGCAATTACCTGTTGGCGGTGAGTCTCGGCTTGGTCAATGGCGAACGGGCGCAACGTTGCGTCGATGCCGCATTGCGTCACCTCGTCGTGCCGGGAGCCTTGCGCTCACTGGCACCGCTGCCGGTTTCGCCACCGCTGCCCATCCACAGTCACGACGGCAAGTTGTTGAATAATCCCATCGAGCCGTATTGGGGCCGTTACGAAGGCGACGAAGACACCCGGCGCAAGCCGGCTTACCACAACGGCACCGCCTGGACGTGGACATTCCCGATTTTTTGTGAGGCGTTGGCGCGCGCATGGGATTTTTCACCGGCCGCCGTCGCCGCCACCAAAGCCTACCTCGGCAGCCTGGATCGGCTCATGGCCGAGGGTTGCCTCGGACACCTGCCCGAGATTCTCGATGGCGATGCGCCGCATCAACCGCGCGGTTGCGACGCGCAAGCCTGGGGCGTGACCGAAGCCTTGCGGGTTTGGAAATTGCTCAACGAGTTTCGGTAATCCTTCGTGGCCGCTGAACCGATTATTAACGAACGCTCACCCTACGATTCGGCCTGTGCTCGCGAAGCACGCGCGTCAAGTTGTCGTGCATGATGCGGCATAAATCGCTGGCGGGCCACCCGAGTTGAAAGAGAACGTCAATCGTTTGCGGAAACGAAACGTGTTCCAAGGCGGGACTGAAGTCTGAGCCCCAATACAATCGCTCCGGGCCAAAGTCATCATAAAGTTGCAAAAGAAAGGGACGGGCGCTGCGATGCGGATAGGCGTGCGACGGTTCGCTGAGGGCATACAAACCGGAAAGTTTCACGCCCACTTGCCGCAACTTCGCCAAGGACCGAAGCGGCTGCAAAATCTTCCGCGCCTCGCGCTGGGAAGGTGGCGCTGTGTAACGACCGGGCAATCCCAAATGGCTGATCAGCGTCGGGCATTGATCCAGCTTCGCCAGGAACGGCTTGAGCTGTGCGAGGGCTTCGGGCCGCGCATTGAAGCTGAGGATTTGCCGATGCTCATTGAGCCATTGCAACGCGGAGATCGACCAGCAGTTCAGCGGTTCCGCATCAGCCACGGTCAGGACGTACAGCGCGAGGCCGGCAAAACCCTGCCCAAGCCGCGCCTCAAGAAGTTTGACCGTCGGTGGGGATGTGACCGGCAGAAATGCTAGTGGGGTGATCCAGGGATGTTTTCTTGCCCAAGCCGCGAGGTCACGATTGTTGCCGCGAAACGCCGGCCGGCCCTCGTATCCAATCACCAGTCCGCTCTCGATACCATGCACCCGGCGGAATGTTTCGTAAAGTTGAAGTTCGTGTGGGTTCACCCAAGCCGCACCGTAACGTCCGGCATAGCCCTGGCGAAAAAGATGCAAATGCGCATCGGCTAGTTTCATCGGGAGCGGAGGACCTTGCGTCGCCGCCGACGTGAGGAGGCGGACGGGTGAGGAACCAAGGTAATCCGCCTCCGCACGCCGGCGGCTACGGTCGGGTTCAGGAAGAGCTTCAGCGTTTTGAGGAAGCGCTCCACGTCGTAAACCGTGTTGTAGCCGTGCAGCGAGATTCGCAACCGGCCCGCGTGGTGCATGACGTGAATATTGGCGCGTTCCAACGCGGCATGAATCGCGGCATTTTGCGGATGAACAAAGGCCACGATGCCAGAGCCGCCGCGTTGGGGCGGGGTCATCGGCCTCACACGCAATTCGCACAAGCCCTGCTGAAGTTGCGCCACCAGTGGATCAGCGTGACGCGCGATGTTCCCAACCCCAACCGCATTCACGTAACGCAGCGCGGCGTTCAATGCATAAATCGCCGCGAAGTTCGGCATGCCGACCGAAAAACTGGGCGCGCCTGGCTTGGGCGCGACTCGTTCGAAGCGGTCGGCTTCAAACGCGTTCAGCAGATGAAACCAGCCGCCGGCCCGGGTAGTGAGTTGTTCGGCACGTTTCCTGGGGATGCCGACGATACAACCGCCGTGGATGCCGAGCACCCATTTGTGTGTGCTCGAAATGAGGCAATCCGCATCCTGGCAATCCAGCACCACGCGCCCCAACGCTTGCGTGACATCTACTGAGATCAACGCGCGCGGCGCGCGGCTTCGCACCGCGTTTCGAAACGCGGCCCAGTCGAGACGATGGCCGTTGACAAAGCTCACGAGCGACGTCTGCGCGAGACGGGTTCGTTCATTCAGCAACGGCAGCAAGTCCTCGACGAGGAGCGCGCCATCGCGTGACTTCCAGACTTTCACTTTGCAATCGCGCGAAAGCCACGGCGTCGCGCCGGAAGGAAAATCCAGGTCGTTCACGACCACTTCGTGACGCGGCTGCAATTTCAGCGCAGTGGCCAGCAGGTTGTAGGCTTCGGCGCTGCTGGAACAGAACGAAACCTCGGAGGGCCGGCGATGAATCATGCGCGCGGCGATTTCGCGACACTCCTCCAAGCGCGCAAAGTGCGCGTCGCGCCCCTTCATGCCGTGCAGTTTGTCGCGCCAATAATCCTGCAACGCTTCGCCAACGCAGGCCGGCGGAATGCTTTCGGCGGCGGTGTTCAAGTAAGACTGTTTGTCCAGGCCGGGAAAATCCCGCGCGCGAGTTTCAGCAGTTAACATAAGATCGGTTCACGGTTCAGCGGTTTGAGACGACAGCGGCTATGAGTTGACAGCGCGCTTGGATTGCGCGGATTTCAAAAGCTCTTCCATCCAGCGCTGGACCTGCACGGCGTCCTCGAGCCGGCAACCGGCGGGAACGGGTGCGCCGTGACAGGCTGCGATGAACGAGCGCAGTTCTTCAGCCAACATTCCAGTCGGACGACCGTGGGTCGTTGAGATTTCGAGCGCGACCGGCCACGTGACTTTGTCCTCAGTCCAGGTCCAGTTCTGTGGATTGGTGTCCACCCGCGTATGATAAGATTCGCCAAATACTTCCAGCCAGTCGAATCCGTCGCCCGGTGAGCCGTCCGGCAAAATCCAGTGCGAATGAAACGTGGCCACGCGGCCATCGCTCCAGCGAAACGTGGCCCAGGCGTGATCCGCTTTCCCACCGGGATTCAGCGCGTCCAAGGCGTCGAAAGCTTCCGGTTCAGCGCCGCCGGCCATCTGCGCGGCCATGTAGAGATCGTGCACCATCGTCAAGGTGATCGGATGTTCCTCTGGAAAGAGTTTCACAATCCGGGCCGGACGATGACGGACAAAATGCGCCGAGCGGAAACCCCTACGCTGCACTCGCTCAATGAGCGGAGCGACGAGCGAATGAAACATGCAGATGTGCCCCGCCATGGCGACGCGGTCGGATTTGCGGCAAACGTCGGCCAGACTCCGCGCGTCGGCGAGGTTGCCGGCGAGCGGCTTCTCAATCAGAACATGCATTCCTGCGACCAGGGCTGCTTTCGCCATGGGCACGTGGGTCTCGGTGTTCGTCGCGATGATGAGGGCGTCCGCAACTTTTCTCTCAATCAATTCCTCGACCGCGCCGAAGACGTGCGAGACCCTGAGTTCGCGGGCCAAGTGTTCGGCTTTTGAACGCGTGCGATTCCCGAGCGCCACCAACTGGGCTTCGGGCAGTGCGTTGAGCGTTCTGGCGTGCAACGCTCCGAAGGCGCCCACGCCCATGACGGCAATCTTGATCGGCTCTTTCATTGGGAGCAGGTTGTCTGAGGTTGGAGTTCAAGCTTTAGCTTGCGGTCCGAGTGGCTTTCAGCAGCAGGGGGCAAGCTGAAGCTTGAACTCCAACGGGACTGGAATATCAAACATCTCATCTGCTCTTTGGGTTGCGTTTCTGACATGTTGAGTTCATCTGTCGTTCAGTGCGGTTGCGGACCGGGCGGCATCAGTCTCTGAGCAAGCCGCACATACGTGTCAGCGCCTGCTTCCAGTTCATCCACGGCAATGGATTCGTCGGCGGTGTGGGCGGCGGCAATGTCTCCCGGCCCAAGAATGATGCACGGGACGTCTTTCTCGGCGATCTTGCTCGCGTCGCACGAATAAAACACCACTTCCGATTCGCCCATGCCCACAACCGCGCACGCGTGACGAACCAACGCGCTGTTGGCGGACATTTCATAGCCGGCATCAATCACGCCCGGTGGTTCAAAAATCCATTCGATGTCCTTCACGTTGTTCAAGCGACTGCGGAGGGTGGATTCGATTTCGCGATGCGTTGCGTTTGCGTCCTGACCGGGAAGAAGTCGGACATCCACCTGGATGTGGCAATCTTCCGGGACAATATTGATTCCCGATCCGCCTTCAATCAAACCAATCGAGCCGGTGCTGCAACCGAAATCCGGATGGCGAATCTGCGCCAGGCGTTCTTGGAAAAAAGTTTCCAACTCCAGAATCGCGCGGGCCATGGCTACAATGGCGCTGCGTCCCTGTTCCGGTTTGGAACTGTGGGCGGCGCGTCCGTGTGCGCGAATCGAAAATCGCAAGCAACCCTTGCAGCCCCGCACGACGCGCAGCGAAGTCGGTTCACCGACCACGGCGAAGTCCGGCTGGTCGAGCTGCTCCATCAACGCCAGCGTGCCGCGAAACTTAAATTCCTCGTCCACGACGCAAGCCACCGTGAGCGTGCCTCTCCACGTCGCCAGCGCTTGGCGGAGCTGCCCCGCGGCCGCCAACATGCACGCCAGCGGCCCTTTCATGTCCGCCGCCCCGCGACCCCGGAGTCGTCCCGCACGCACGTCGCCGGCAAACGGCGGGATGCTCATGCCCGCCACGCCGACGGTGTCCGTGTGGCCGTTGAGCAGGAGATGCGGATGGTCGGCGCCGTTACGAAGTCGGAGGATGACGTTCGCGCGCTCCTCGAGCACCGGTTGGGTGCGCGTTTCAAAATCGTGTTCCTCTCCCCAGGACTGAATCCACGCGGCGACGTCCTTTTCCGCGCGGCTTGCGGGATCGTAATTCGGATTCACGCTGGGAATCCGGACCAGCGCCTGCGCGATTTCGAGTGGCGTCGTGGGTTTCATGGCTTGGAGCGCAGCTGAGAATTCCACCGTGAACTTCGTAGCGCAACCGTCCCGGTTGCGAGTTCGGGCGGCGTCTCGCCGCTCGAAGGAATACGGGGCGGGACGCCCCGTGAACTCGCAGGCGAGGACGCCTGCGCTACGTCACGGGCCGGGTTCTGAAAGAAGCTCTTCATTCCTTCGCTTTCGCAGGCGGCTTTCGCGATTCGAGAGTGCGGGCCAATTGGCCGATTTCCTTCCAGGCTTTGATCCCGATGTAAAACAACAGGAAGCCGTACCAGGCGATCGAGCCAAAGATTATTGCCGTCCAAAAGACGATCCACAATTGTGTCATAGTCAAATCTCCGAAGCGGACGGTTTCGGTCTTGGCCCCAGCCACGAGCCGACGACCATGCCCAAAAACGCCAGCGCAATCGAGGAAAAGCCGGCGACCTGCGGAGCGATCTGGTTTTCTTTCGCCACGAAGGCGTTCACGACTAGAAACGTGACCGGGCCGATCGCGCCCAAAATAATGGCCGCAATCCCGCCCCACGAATTGGCGCGCGGCCAGTAGAGTCCCGCCACCAGCAGCGTGAACAGGCTGGCCAGATAAATGTTCGCCGTCACGCCCAGGTAATCCCACGCGTTGCCGGGAATTTCATACCACAAGCCGAAGAACAGCAGGAACACGCCTATCAACAGCACCAGCGTGCGCGTGATGAGCAACCGGTTCATTTCTGAGAGCGGACGCTTCACGCAGGGCAGGATCAGATCGTTGTAGATGACCGTGGCCCACGTCAACATGTAGCCGCTGTCGGTGGACATTTCGGCGGCCAGCATCGCGGCGATCACGATGCCGATAAGGCCGACGGGCAAAAGCGTTTTGAGATACGCCGGCATCGCCGTCAAACTCGTGAGGTCCGCCGGCAACCCGCCGTGGTTGGTGAAATAAATCAGCGCCGCCGCGCCCCACAATCCCGGCAGCGCAAAACGCCCGACAAAATAAAACGCCGTGCGCCGGTACATCTTTTTCGCCGTCGCCTCGTTCTTGGAAGCGAGCACGCGTGTTACCATCGTCTGCCACGTTGTTACAGCACTCAGAATGAGGATCATCTGCCAGAGCAAGTAGCCGCTGCCAAAGCTAGTGGCATGAAATGGATTGAAGGGATGCGCGGCTTTCACCGTTGCGTCGGCGACCACGCTTGCCGGAGCGGCCAGCCAATGATTCCAAAGGCCGTTCACCAAATCCGTCCAGCCAACCTGCATTACTACGAGGATTGAAGTGATGACAATGCCCAGACCCATCACGATGAATTGCAGGAAATCCGTCACGAGCACCGACAACATGCCGCCCAGCACCGTGTAAACGAGCACGAGGCCCAGCAACGCGGTCATCACCCATTGCAGACTCGCCACGGGCATGCCGGTCACGTGGACGAGAAACTCGCCGCCGAGCCGAAGGTAGATTCCCATGTTGAGGATGCCGCCCACCGCGACAAAAAAACCGGCCAGGATGCGGACCTTGACGCCGAACCGTTTTTCAAACAGTTCCGGAATCGTCACCACGCCCGCCGCCCGCAACGGGCCGATGACAAATCCGGTGGCGCCGACCAGATATAAACAAATCGCCCAGATCACCCCGATGGTCGCGCCGGCAAATCCTTTTTCGAAGCCGAGCTGCGCCGTGTACATGATCGTGACCAGACCCATCTCCGTGGCCGCCAGCGAAGCGATGCCCAGATTCACGTCCACCTCGCGCCCGGCCACCGTGAAATCGTCCACGTGCGAGATATAGCGCCGCATCCAGATGCCCGCGACCATGCACCCGACGAGGTAAACCACGATGATTGCCCAATCCAAAGGCGCCAATGTCATGTCGGTGAAAGAATGTGCGGTGAATGTTTCATCGTGTTGGCGGTCAACGGTAACTTGTGAAACAGGTAAACCTGCCGGCGCAAACGATGCAAAACAATTCAACCAGGAATACGGTCAGCGCCCTCACCGCCATGGCCGTGGAATACTGGATGGTCCTGGCGAACACGGCTTCGATGTAGGCCACGCTACGCGCCAGCAACACGCCGCATTGATAAGCGAATCCCGGCAGAAAGCCGCGCTCCGAATCCGGTGATAGTTTTTCTGTGGTTTACGGACGGGAGTTCAGCGGGGCTTTTGTGAGCAGAGCTTTCGGATTCTCGCGGCAGTAAGAGCCTGGTTGTAAATCCGAACTTCAGAAATCTTGCCGGAGAAGTAATCGGTCTGACCGAAACCAATGCGCAGAGGCTGATCGGTTGAGACGTTATAGTCAGCCGGATCGAAGGACGAGGATTTCGCCGCCAATTTGCCGTCCACGTAGAGCTTCAGCCGGCCGCGCTCGCGGACGGCCGCGATGTGTTTCCAACCGGGACCTAAATCGTCGTCGTACGACGCGCACTTGCCCGCCTCCATGCTGAATACTTTGCCGAGCACATCGGCGGGGTCGGCGGGCTTGTCCACCACGGCACTCGTGCAACTGCCGATGCCCGCGAAAAGTCTCCCCTCATGAATCGCGAGGCAGGTCAAGCGGCTCCATTGGTTGACCTCCTTCCTCGTCGGCTTGGCCGGCCCCGCCGGCTGCCAGCCGGCCGGCGAGTAAAAGCGCTTCAGCGAGGTCCAGCGGGGCGCGCCATCGTAGCGGCAAACCTCAGCCCGCGGAATCGAGCCGCCGTAAAGTTTCCCATTATAGACGGCCAGCGCGTTGACCTCGGTGCCGTCTTCGCCAACCCTGCCAAACTCCTGCCAGTCTTCTCCGCCGAGGTAACGGGCCACTTTCGCCTCCGGCCAGGTTCCGGCGCAGAGCTTCCCTTGATACACCGTGAGGGAATGAGTCTGGAGCGAAGGGATTGTGTCCAGCGGACCGGGCAGGCCGGCGTAAGTCCATTCGTTGCCGTCGAACGAGTACACCGCAGGGTACGCCGTGAACAGTTTTCCGTTGTACCGGCTCATGGGGTGCGGAAACAGCCTGCGCGCTCCTTGATTGGGGAAAATTTTGGACGCTTTCCAGAGGTTGACTCCTTCCTGAACAAAGACACCCCAGGTGTTTGGCCCGCCTCCGACGTAGAGTTTGCCCTTGTAGCTGGCCGCGCAGTTCAACGTGCGATTATCGCTGGGTTGGCCGCAGTCTTGCCACCGCGTGCCGCCGGCGTAGCGATAGACGCGCCCCGCGTCGTAGTTGGTGGAATTCACCCGCGTCCAATCGTAAGTCCACGTCACCGCGTACAACCCGCCGTCATGAACGATGAGCGGGCCGACGCCGGGAGTTCTACCGGTGCCTACGCGCCCGCAGTCGGTCCACTTCTGCTTTCCTTCGTAGCGGAAAACGTGACACCAGTCCTGCTCGGCTTTCGCGTCCGTGATGGCCGCGTACAGCTTGCCTTGGTAAACCAGCATCGAGTTGCTGATGTGTGAACTGGTCGGGCTCGGTCTGCCGCAATCCTGCCAGTCGCTCACGCGGGCGTTGTCGATGCCAAAGCAAACGTGGCGGTCGCTTCCCTGTCCTTGATATCCGCTGCCGCTCGAATAGACGGAAAGAGTAATGCCCTTTCGGAGAGAAGGGTCGTAGAGGTCGAGGACATCGCCCAGTACGTCGTCGAGCACTTTGTCAGTATAGATCCAAGCGCACAGCGCGAAGTCCCCCGTGCCGAGCTGGAGCGAAGCACTACTGGGAACCTCGATATGCGCACTGATGCCGTCGAACGCGCCGCTGTCAAGATTGACGCCGTGATTGACTCCATGATTGCCGTGGCCGGAGTAGTCACGACAGTCGCCGCGGAGTTTCCAGTAGCCGACGAGTCCTGTTTCCGTGTTGACGTGAACCGGAGCATCTTTGTTTTTCAAAGTGTTTTCAGGTTTTCTATCGAGTGATTGCGCCGCACTGTAGCCAACAAGATGTGCGAAGACAGCAGCGACGCACGCCAACGAGACTCGTTTCATTTGTATATTCATGATAGCGCTATGGTCTGCGCGCCGTGGAGTGTTCGAACAACCACCTGACATCCCTGCTGTTTGGAGCAAAGGCTTGCCAGGTAGAGGGGCCTTCGGTTCCGGTTGGCGGTATTTTTGTTTCCGCCTCCAGCCACTTGTGTATTTCCGCATGCCCATCCGCGAATCCAAAACCACAGGCACCGTTGTGGTAGCTGGCAGCCAGGTCACCGAAGGCTTGACCGTCGCTTACAACCGACATCATCCATGTATCATTGATTGAATCAGGGTGTTCATCCACTACCACAAAGAGTGAGCTGGGGTTGGGATTGATGATGTCATTCATTTTGTCGTATCTGAAGAACTGGGGAAACCAGACCGAACCCCCGGAAGGACTCTCATAAACTCCTCCTTCAATATATCCATTCATGGCCACACTGCGGACCCGCGGATATCTTCTTGAAAAAATCCTGGCGGTCAACGTGTCCGCCGGGCATTTGTAAATCTTGTAGGCGCGCGCGGAATAAGGCCCCAACTTGGATTGGGTCAAATGCAGGGTGTTGGTATTATCGGTATTGTCGATCGTGAAGGTCATCCAACCGCGGCACCAAGAATTCGGCTCGTCATAGACACCGTTCATCACCAAACGGTCGTTGAAATCATCGGCATATAGTTTCCACGCGAGAGTCAGTTGCTGGTTGTTGTTCAGGCAATAGATTCCCTGCGCTTTCTGTTTGGCTTTGGTTAAAGCCGGCAGGAGCAAGCCGGCCAGGATCGCAATGATTGCAATCACCACCAATAGTTCGATCAGAGTAAAGGCAGCACCCAATTCCGGCGGGCGGTGCCGATAGAATGGAAGCCCTTGCCTCATTGTATCAGCCCGCCCTTTCCAGCCACGCCTTACTGCTGGAACAATTGGAAGAACACGCTGCCATTTGCCGGATCGATTGGAAGGGTCACTTGGTTTGCAACCACGCCCGGTACCAATCCCCAGTTGGTGCGCAAACCAATCGTGATAGGGTTGGTCTGGCCGTAGAGCGCGAAGCTGGTGTAGGCGGTGGGCCACGACAGACTGATGGTCGTCGGAGAGTTGCTTGCTGTAATGGTCGGTGGCGTCGTCGGTTCGCCGCAACCGCAGGAGACGACTTCGATGCTACCATCAACAAAGACCTTATTATTCCATGCCAGACCGGAGCCAGGCGGCGGGAGTATGACGGTCGGGGCCGAGTTTACCGGAACTGCGGCAAAGAGAGTGAATTTATCACCTACCACCAGGTTGTCGTGGCTTCCAGAGAATGTCACTTTCAACGTGCCACCCAAATTAACAACTCCGGTTGCGCTCACCACATCATTCGCCAGGGTGGCGCCGTTCTTGCCGATATCCAGGAGGGTAGTGCCGCGCAACGTGAGATCGCCAGCGACATCCAGCGGGCCGAGGGTTCCCACGCGAGCCGCAGCGATCGCCTGGCCGGGATAAACTGTAAACAACGTCCCGCCCGCGGGGAAAGTGATGTTTGTCAGCGAGAGAGTTCCATAATTGGTGATGATGCCATCACTGATGTTTAGAATATTTATCGACACATTGCCCGGTGTTGCATCTCCCGCCGGCTTCATGTCCAATTTACCGCCGTTGTTGAGATTGATGATGGCGGTGCCGCCCCCGGGACCCCCAGAAACGATGTCACCGGCGACCGCCACGGTGCTGCCGTCGTTAACATTGATCGTCCCCTGGCTGCCGGTGGCGTCGGGAGTGTTCGGTGATGTGCCGGGGCTGATGGGATATTGCACGGCCATAACGATGTTGCTTCGCACGTTGAGCAACGCCGGACCGACACCGGCGTCGTTATTCACATTAATTGTCCCGCGACCCACGCTGCCGCCAATGTATGGGCCAGGGTATTGGATGCCCATCTGGAGATTGTTCGCATCAACGGTGCCGCCCCCGAAAGTAAGGGAGCCGACTCCGTCGCCGGCTCGATTATTAGTAGCAACCTGAATCTGGCCGCGTCCGAGAGTGATTAGGTCCACCAGCGCGTCCACGTTTGCGCCCGACAGGTCGATGGTCCCGGTCGCATTGCCGCTGGAAAAAAATCCGATGGTATTTGTGTTCGGCTCGAACATGTCGCCGATTTCCCACGAGATTTGCCGGCCGGTTCCGACCGTGTTGCGGAAAGTCAGCGCCGGAGTAGCGAGCCCCGGCGTCATGTCAAGCGTGCCGTTGTTCTTGTGCACACCGATTCTGAGCTTGTCCGCATTAACGGTGTTGGCCTGTCCGAGGTGAATAAAGGAGGGGCCTCCGGCGTTCTGGTAAACACTAGCCACAGTAATGAGATGGGTTGTTATCGAATTAGTCTTTGCTAGAAAGAGCGTCCCGGTTGGCCGCCACGCGTGGTCAACGATGGTGAAGTTATGACCTACGAGCACATTGGAAACCACGCAGTTGAATGTGTTTAGCGGTGTTAGATCCAGGGTGGCCCGGTGGGCGCCAGAGGTGGTGCTGATTTGGGTGACGCCCAAGTTGGCGTTCTCGTTGCTCACCGTCAGTGAGTCCCCGATGATCGTCGCATAAACGCTGTCATCTTTGCCGTCCTGCCACTGGTTGCTTCCGACGAAAAAGACTGAGGGCTGTCCGTCATCCGCGATGCTCGCCACATCGGTTGCCGAAGTGCTGAGTACACTGAGATTGTTTATGATCTGGGAGTTGTGAAAACCATTCGTATTCATGTAACCCAGCGAATTGATACTGTTCAAGAAGCCTGCATCCACCACGTTGTTAACCGCGCCGCCGTTCACGTAGAAATCGGCCGCTACGCCGTCATTAGTAAATGCCACATTATCACTCACCCCAGGGGCGCCGGCTAGCGACCAGTTTCCACCGGACGACCAAAAGGTGTCACCTGCCAAGCCATTCCACAGTTTTTGTGCAGCCGAGGCCGAGGATGCTGCGGCAAGCACGCCTGCGAGCAGCGTGCCGCTTATGAGAAGACGGTGCAGGTTCTTCACCTGGCAAACTCCGAAAACTGATTTTCGGATTAGGGGTGATGATGGACGTTCGGGTTTTGGTGTCGCTGCCTTCAGGGTCGAGCCTTCGCTTGATGCATTCATGATTTTTGATTCTTTGTTCTTTGTTTGTTTTCGGTCGTATCGTGTCTTAACTTCGCTTTGTCAGCGCCGCTCTACCCTTAACGGGCCAGAGCCCAAATCGCTTCGATCAACCAGTTGGCCGCCGCTCCATGGTAACGCAGAAGAAACCCTTTTCTCAGTGCCTCGTGTAGCCGAAGAGACACTTGAAGCGCGCGTGAATCCTGAACTCCTGCCTTGGTATCTTCTGCTCGCTCTGCAAGGGACGCTTGCACTTCGCCTCCAGTCATGGCACGTACAGTTTCGAAAAAACCAGTGTTTGGTGCCGATGGGTGACATGTGATGCCATGAAGAATAGAACCCATTCTCTTCCGTGACAACTTCATTTTTGAGCTATTCGAAAATGGTGTGGAGTATAAAGTTTTCGGCGGTGCCATTGAGTCGTCACCACTTCAGCATGTTCGCGCAGAGGAAGTCCTGAAGTCGAATCGGCTCCGGGAGGTTGTCCACCTGGTGTAACGCTCCCAATCGGTCCGGGCGTATTCGACAGCTACGTACCCTCCGTGGTCGGCTTTCGTCATCGCACGAAGGGCACCTGCGTAGTCGATGGTGTTTTGTTGAGAGGAGGTTTGCAAACGGCCTTTGCCCAGGTCGCGAGCATGGAAGTTAGGTGCGTGGAGAATGCGCGGGTTATTTCTGCTCCCTCCGATATGGAAGCCGGGCTTCTGTACGAGCATCGCTGGTCTCGCAATTCTCGTTCAACTTTCAAATCTGACTCATGGCTTCACGCCGAACGTCGTCCCTTTCTTTTCCGTTCCGAGCACGATCACAACGATTCCGATCAAGAAAACGGTCAACGCCGTCACCGCCATGGCCGTGGAATACTGCATGGTCCTGGCGAACACGGCTTCGATGTAGGCCACACTGCCGGCCAGCAACACGCCGCACTGATAGGCGAACCCCGGCAGAAAACCGCGCACTGAATCCGGCGACAGCTCCATGATGTGGGCGGGGATGACGCCCCACGCGCCTTGCACCATGAATTGCATGAGGAACGCGCCAGTCACGAGCAGCACCGTGTTCGGCGCAAACGCCCAAAGCGGAATCATTAACACGGCAAGCGACAAGGCCAGGACCATTCCCCGCCGCCGACCGAAACGGTCCGAGAAAAACCCGAACAGAATTCCGCCGGTCACGGCGCCAAGATTGTAAATGACTGCTATGATCGCAACCTGCTGAGGCGTGAAACCGCGTTGTTCCTTCAGAAACGTCGGATACATGTCCTGTGTCCCGTGCGAGATGAAATTCATCATCATCATGAGCGCGGTGAGGTACAAAAAGAGTTTCCAATGCGACGCGATTCCGCGGAAAAGAGTTCTCCAATCCCGCGCGCGAGTTTGTTCCCAGACCGCGGATTCCTTGACTTTAAATCGCACGAACAACGCCAGGAGCGCCGGCAAACCGCCGACGAAGAACATCGGTCGCCAGCCCCATTGCGGGTACACGAAGAAGTAACAGCACGCGGCCAGCAGATAACCCACGGCGTAACCTTCCTGCAACACACCGGAGAGCACGCCCCGCCATTTGGGCGGCACTTTCTCCATCGCCAGCGACGCGCCGACGCCCCATTCCGCGCCCATCCCGATGCCGAAGAGCGCGCGCAGCACCATGAAGGTCGCGTAATTGGGTGCTAGCCCGGAGAGCACTTCGATCACCGAGAAGAAAACCAGATCCAGCATCAACGGCAACCGGCGTCCGTAACGATCCGCCAGCAACCCAAAGATGAATGCGCCCACCGGTCGAAACGCGAGCGTGACGGTGATCGACGCGGCGATGGCCGGAATATCCATGTTGAATTCCTTCGCCACGCCCGGCATGACAAAAACCAGAATGAAGAAATCAAACGCATCGAGGGTCCAGCCCAGGAAGCTCGCCACCAACGCATACACATAATCCTTTTGGCTCAAGGCTTCTGAAGCGGGTTGGTTTCTGAATTGAGCAGGCCCATCGCGACCCGACGTTAAATCAAACCCGCCGCGGGAACAAACCTTTGTTGCAGCCGGGAGGTCGCCTCGGTAAACGTCGTTCTCTTGGCTTGCATTGTTCGGTTTGGCTCGGCTATGAATCGGGTCAGCCACCGGATTGCATGCATAATTTCTCTCTAACGTGCCTCGGCGTGGGCGACGGCTGGCCTTGCGCCGACCGCAAGCACGCCGCTTTCCTTTATCGCTTCGCAAACGCAACGATTTTGATTGATTGCGGTGAACCCGTCAGTTGCAGTTACAAGGCCAGCGGATTGAACTACGACACGATCGACCGGATTTTCATTTCGCATCTGCATTCGGATCATATCGCCGGTTTTTTTATGCTGATGCAGGGTTTCTGGCTGGAGCAGCGCCAAAAGGATCTGCCGGTGCATTTGCCCGCCGACGGTATCAAGCCACTTCGCCAGATGCTCGATGCGGTATATCTCTTTGATGAACTGCTGGCGTTTCGCCTGTTGTTCGAACCGTTGCAAGCCGGTCGGCCGGTGGTCACCCACAACGTCCGCGTCACCCCGTTTCGTTCATCGCACCTGGACAGTTTGCGCGCCTCGTTTCAGAAAACATATCCGCAGGATTTTGCATCGTTTTGTTTTCTGCTCGAATCGGACCGGCTGCGCGTTGGGCACAGCGCGGACATCGGGAAGCCGGAGGATCTGTCGCCGTTGCTGGAAAAACCGCTCGACCTGCTGGTGTGTGAACTGGCGCATTTCAAACCGCAGGATTTGTTTCGCTATCTGAACGGACGCGCCATCAAGCGCATTGTTTTCACGCATGTCGGGCGGCGGTATTGGAACGATTTGGAGGAGACGCGCCTGCTCGCCGCCAAAACGCTGCCGGACATTCCGTTTTCCTTCGCGCATGACGGCGAAGAGATCACGCTTTGATCCTGCGCACCGCAACCTCAACCACGCTCCCGCAGAACCTCGCAGCAGCGGACGTGAGTCCGCTCCATCCTTTTCGAGGGGAAGTTTGAGCCGACTCACGTCGGCTGCTGCGGTTCAGAGTTTCAACGAACGGAGGTTACTTTCGGCGACGGCTATAAACTTTGCACTTTGGATTTGGTCCTCTAAACTCGCGACCCGATGTCGCAAATGCTCAAGTCCTCCGGCGCGATGGCCGCCGCCACGCTGACCAGTCGCGTGCTCGGCATGGTGCGCGAAATGGTCTATGCGCGGTTCATGGGCACGAGCTGGGTGGCGAGCGCGTTTATACTGGCATTCCAAGTTCCCAATTTGTTCCGGCGGTTGCTCGGCGAAGGCGCGTTGACTGCGGCGTTCATCCCGATTTTCAAGGAGAAGGAAAAACTCGATGGCGACCAGGCCATGTGGCAGGCCGCCAACGCGGTGATTTCCGGTCTGATGATTTTTACCTGCATTGTGGTGGCCGTGGGCTTGGTGATCGTATCGGCGGCGTTGGTCTTCGGCGGGCAGACCGAACATGGAGTGACGCGTTTCACAGGCAAAACTCTTCTCATGCTGGAACTGGTGCGAGTGATGTTGCCGTATCTGCTGCTGGTTTGTCTGGCCGCTGTGTTCATGGGGATGCTCAACGCGCGCGGGCATTTCTTCATTCCGGCCTTAGGCGCGGCGACGCTCAACGTGGTGATGATCGCGTCCGTGCTCTGGCTCGCGCCGCATATGGGACGCGAGTTGCACGAACAGATTCTCGCGCTGGCCATCGGCGTGGTGGCGGCGGGCGTGGCGCAGGCTGCGTTTCAACTGCCGTCACTGCGGCGCGAAGGCTTTGCCTATCGCTGGGTTGCACCGTGGAAGGACGAAACTGTCCGCCGGGTCGTGAAACAAATGCTGCCGGCCACCATTGGCGTGGCGGCGTTTCAAATCAACGTCGTGCTCACGCAAGGATTGGCTTACTGGGTGGACGATTACATCGTGGCGTCCTTCCAATACGCGGTTCGCCTGATGGAATTGCCGCAAGGGTTGTTCGGTATTTCGCTGGCGACCTACCTCCTGCCAACGCTCTCCGGTCTGGCTGCTGAAAAGAATTATGACTCGTTTCGCAGCGAACTGCGCCAGGGTCTGGGCTATCTGGTGTTCGCCAACCTCATTGCGTCCGTGCTGCTCCTGGTGCTGGCCGAGCCGATCATCCGTTTGTTGTTCGAACGCGGGAAATTCGATGCCATTTCGACAAACCAGTCGGCATTGGCGCTGATGTGTCTCGCGCCGGGACTCGTGGCGTTCTCCGTGGTAAATGTACTTGCGCGAACATTCTACGCGCTGGGCGATACAAAAACGCCGATGAAAACGAGCGTGTTTTGTCTTGTGTTGAACTTGCTCTTGGCCGTGATGTTGGTGTGGCGCTACAAGCAAGCCGGGCTGGGTATCGCGAACACCGTCACCTCACTGGTCAACGTTGGACTTCTGTTGTACGCCTTGCGACGCAAGCTCAGGAAACTGGAAATGGCATCGCTGCGCGCGGAACTGTTGCCGTTGGCTTTGGCTGGGACGGTGGCGGGACTGATTGCCTGGTACGGCTGGCGCTTCTGGGAAAATTCACTCGGCCACGGAACCCTCGCGTTGAAAATCGGTGCGGTCTTTGTGCCTGCAACGGTGGCCGGCTTGGTTTACCTGCTTGCAACCGCTTGGGCCAAGGTGGGACACACGCAAGAAATCGCGCAGTTGATTCTTGGAAAATTTAAACACCGACGGTAAACGAGCGCCCGCTGGAGAAAATCACTTCTTCTGCAACTCGGTGGCAATCGCCTTGAGGTCATTGTTGATCTTCAGGGCATCGTCTTTGGAGATGCCGCTGTATTTAAGAATCATCTGCGCGCTGTTGAGCGCGGCTTGCGAATCCGCGGCGGAGATGTTGGCGCTGTTCATCACCGCGTTGAGGTCCTTGGCCAGAAACGTCTGCTCCTGCGGATTGAGTTTTTGAGCGGCCCAGGCTGCCGACAAATCATTGGCCAGTTTATTGACCGATCCCTCGGAAGGCTTTTTCGCTCCCTCGGCGGCGGCCAACAAATCTGTTTTCAATTTCTGTTTCTGTTCCGCTGTCGCCGATGATTTGAGTTTGATGGATTTCAAGTCGGCGACCAGTTGATTGATGTTCTGTTGCTGCGCCTCGTTGATTTTCGGTGTGGCGGGTGCCGCTGTTTGCGGGGTTTGCGCCGGTGGCGTCGCCGGCCTTGCTGGTTGTGCAGGTGTCACGCCTTGATTGATGGAGTTCTGGTTCGAGAAATCCTTGGCTTTCTTCTTGATGATCGCGCCTTGGGCGCTGGCCATGACATTGGTCGAACAGAGAACTGACAACAGGAACACCGCAATCAATGGTTTCATAAAAAATATTTCGCTGAATTTGGTCATACCTTGCACCTTGCACTGCCCATTGTCAACGGTCGGCGATGTCCAGACCGACCGGAACGATTTGCAGTCGCCAGTGGCTTCATTTAGACTTGGATTCGAGCTTGGCCACGACAATCAATGACATTTCAAAATCCATTCACATGAGCAATGCGGAACCAAAGTTACGGGTGCTGGTGCGTCACGAAAGCGATTCGCCCAAGGAACGCAGCACGTGCGGTTGGCGGCATCTCCTGGTCAGCCGGCAGGACAAGGACAAGGGCGTGGCGGCGTGGGCGCACGCGGTGGACATCGACGGTGCCCGCGAGCATTACCACAAACGCAGCACCGAACTTTACTACGTGCTGGAGGGCGAAGGCACGGTCACGCTTGACGGTGTGGAACACGCCGTACGCAAAGGCTCGCTCGTCCACATTCCACCGGGAGTGGTTCACGGCGCCAAAGGCCGCGTGCGGGTGCTGGTCGTCGGCATTCCCGATATCGCCGATGACGATTTGTTTTTTCTGGAGGCGAAGCAATCGAGCGCGGGCAAAATTTAATAGGCCATGAGCGACAAGATACGTTGGGGCATTTTAGGAACTGGAAGAATCGCCCGGCAGTTTGCGGAAGGGTTGAAAGTCTTGCCGGACGCCAAACTGGTCGCTGTCGGCTCGCGAACCGCCGATCCAGCGAATGCTTTCGGGAAGGAATTTGGTGTTTCGCATCGACATGCCAGTTACGAGGCGTTGGTGAATGATCCCGAAGTCGATGTGATCTACGTGGCCACGCCGCACTCTTGCCACAAGGAAAACTCGCTGCTCGCGTTGGCTGCCGGCAAGGCCGTGCTGTGCGAGAAACCTTTTGCCATCAATGCCCGCGAAGCCGGCGAAGTCATCACGTTTGCGCGGCAGAAGAAACTCTTCCTGATGGAAGCCATGTGGACGCGCTGCTTTCCGTTGATGGTCAAGTTGCGCGAGTTGCTCAAAGCACAAGCCATCGGTGAAGTCCGGATGGTGACGGCGGATTTCGGTTTTCGCGCGGAGTATCACGAAGAAGAGCGATTGTTTAATCCCGCGTTCGGCGGCGGGGCATTGCTGGATGTGGGAGTTTATCCAGTGTCGCTGGCCTCCATGATTTTTGGAACACCGACACGGATCACCAGTCTTGCTCACTTGGGAAAGACCGGCGTGGACGAAGAAGCGGCGATCATCCTCGCGCACGGCCAAGGTCAACTGGCCGTCCTGCACACCGCCATCCGCGTGGAAACTCCGCAGGAAGCCGTCATCATGGGCACAGCGGGGCGCATCCGCATCCATCGCGAATGGTGGCGACCGAGGGCAATGACGCTGTCGCTGGATGGCAGGCGCGATGAAACGACGAAGTTTCCGTTGAAAGGAAACGGCTACCAGTTTGAGGCGGCTGAAGTCATGAATTGTCTGCGCGCCGGGAAATTGGAAAGCAGCGTGATGCCGCTCGACGAGACACTTTCGATCATGAAAACTCTGGACGCCATCCGCGCTCAATGGGGATTGAAATATCCGATGGAGTAATCCGCTCGGTTCTGGCAAATTCTGCCTGAACTCATTCACACATGAAACCGTCAAAGAAAAATCTTCAGCCCACGGCATCGCCAGTAAACCCCGGCCTCACCCGGCGCGACCTCCTCAAAGGCGTGGCTGGCTTGGGTGCCATTGCCGCGCTTGCGAGCTGCACTTCCATCACCAAGGATTCCGGCGGTAAAACCAAGACTTCGATTCCGCCGCTCAAGGATTTGATTCAGCGTGAGAACGAAAAACCCGGCACGCGCGACTGGCTGCTTACGAACGCCCGCATCGATCCGGTGACCAAGTATCGCTGTCCTTGGATCGAAGGTTACTGTTCGCGGACCAGCGTTCGCGCCGGAGAGAGCATCCGCTTTCACGTCAGCACCAATCCGGCTTCGCCGTTCACGCTGGATATTTATCGCATGGGTTATTACGGCGGCACCGGTGGGAGACACGTCACGACACTTGGGCCGTTCAAGGGACAGATTCAACCCGACCCGCCGATTGGAAAAAATCGTTTGCGCGATTGTCGGTGGTCACCGTGTGCGACCTTCAAGATCCCGCGGGACTGGGTCAGCGGAGTTTACGTGGGCAAGCTCACGGTCGAACGCGAGAAACTTCAAAGCTTTGTGATTTTCATCGTGCGAGACGACCGGCGCGCGGATTTCATTTTCCAATGTTCCGACACAACCTGGCAGGCATACAATCGCTGGCCGAATCAGTTTGCTCTCTATGACGACGGGAAGGATCAATGGTATTGGGGGGGGGGTGTGGATGTCAGCTTTAACCGGCCATACGGAAAATACTGCCAGATCCTCGACGCGCCGCTCTCCACGGGTTCGGGCGAATGGTTTCTCTGGGAGTTTCCCATCGCGTACTGGTTGGAGTCGCGAGGTTATGATGTCACCTACATTTCCAATCTCGACACGCACACGGACCCCAAAGGTCTTTTGCGGGCGAAAGGATTTCTGTCCGTTGGGCACGATGAATATTATTCCATCGAAATGTATGAAAATCTCCAGCGCGCAATCGCCGGTGGTCTGAGCGTCGCGTTTCTCTCCGGCAACACCTGCTGCGGTCGCATCAATCCGCGGCCGGACGCCCGCGGTGCGGCGAACCGTATTTTCGGGCGCATTGGTGTCTTCGGGCCGCCGGGCGGCATGAGAGATTTTGTGGCGATGAAGTCGCTCCCGCACGAACGCCCGTACGCCAACGAACTGGTTGGCGCGCACAGCACCGGACAAGTGACCGGCGGCGCGGATTGGATGTGTTCAAAACCGGACCATTGGATTTTTGAAGGCACTGGAATGAAACTGGGCGACGCCATTCCCGGGCTGGTCGGTTGGGAATGGCACGGCGATCCGGCGCAGATTCTTGGCCTCGAAGTGGTCTCCACGGCGCCGACGCAATCCAAACCCGGCGAACTCAACGGCGGCACTTATACCGCCACCATCTATCCCGGACCGAAAAAGAACCTTGTCTTCAACGCTTCGACTTGCTGGTGGGCGGATGGATTGTCGGAGCCGCCCGGCTACGTGCGACCGTCCGTTTACACGACGCCGAAAGGTCCTGACCCTCGCGCCCAGCGAATTACTGAAAATATTCTCAAACGCATGCTCGCCTGACTTGGTTGTGTAGCTGCGCTCGTGAGAACGCGGCAATCATCACCCGCCCGCAACAATCTTCGCGATTTCCGGACCAACGACGTGTAGGAGACGACGTAAGGAGTCTCTAATCGAATTCGGAGATCGCGATGTTCAGTCAGAGCCTCCTCACGTCGGTTCCTACCGATCACCCTCCGGCGACGATCTTCACAATTTCCAATCGATCACCGGTCTTGAGTTGACGTTTGGAGAATTCCGACGGCGCGACGGCCTCGCCGTTGTGCTCTACTACAACGCTGCGCGGCAATAGATTTTGCGCGACGAGAAACTCCTCAATCGTGCAAGGCAACTTGGATTCTGCCGGGTTACCGTTCGCGATGATGCATGACTTGTTCACTTCGGAGATACTGGCTGCGCTGATAGCAAGTTCGTTGACTGCCAAGGTTGCGCGAATGTGATGTCATCGGCGTCGCCAAAAGCACGGTTCTGGCCAGCCGAGCTGATGACTACAACGTTTTGATTTGTCATTAGGATTTGGAAAGGCGTTCCCCATGAGTCAACGAATTGGCCGGCAGAGTTGATTTGTTTTGCTCCTACTGCGAGGAAAACAATTTTGTTGGGGTTCTCGCCGCTTAGAGACGCAAAAACTGTCGCGGCGTTGCCTTTCGGTAAAGTACCGTACGTGTTCGCGTAATTGGTCATCGCAGCAAGAAAGCTTATCATCTCCGTAACTGCCATCGCGCGGTTCGCTGCCACTTGGAACGTTCTTAGCGAAGAAGCGGTTGGAATCAAGAGAGCTAGGAATACTGCCAGCGCCAAAAGCCAGCCAATGGGAAAACGCTCGTTCATAATAGTCAAACCATTAGCGCTTTGTCCCAATCCTTCCACACCGGTTCGTAGCCGAGATGTTGAATCCGTTTTGCCACTTCGCCGGCAGAGCGTTCGTCGGCGATGTCGAATTGGCCGGTCGCGTTGGTCGCGTGGCCATTGGTCGCCCATTCACTCGCGCCAACTTCCACGATTCGTCCGCGTACGGTTTGATGCAGGTGTTCCTTGCCCGCACCGGTGTAACCGCCCGGTTCCGTGTGGCTGCCCGCGCTCATCAATGTGATGCCGAGCGGGATCAAGCCGTCGCGCAGATTTGCCGGTTCGCGCGTCGAGAGTACGAGGCCTACATCCGGAAACATCAGGCGAAACGCGCAGACCAGTTGCACGAGTTCGCGGTCGCTGATGTGTGAGAGCGGCTCGAACTCGCCTGCGCTCGGACGCAAGCGCGGCAGCGAAATCGTCAGTTGTGCCTTCCAACAATTCCGCAACAAGTATTCGGCGTGCGCGGCCACCGCGAGGGCTTCCATCCGCCAATCGCCCAAACCGAACAACGCTCCGATGCCCAGCCGGCGAAAGCCAGCGGCATACGCCCGTTCGGCCGTTTCCAGTCGCCAATCGAAATTCCGTTTCGGGCCGGCGGTGTGCATCGCGGAATAAATCTCGCGGTCGTAAGTTTCCTGATACACCACCAACCCATCCGCGCCCGCTGCTACGAGCGGATGATAATCTTCCGTCTCCATCGGCCCGACTTCGAGCGAGATGCTGGGAATTTCTTCGTGGAGCGCGGCGACGCAATCGCGCAAATAATTATTTGAGACGAATTTCGGATGCTCGCCCGCCACGAGCAGGATGTTGCGGAAACCTTGCGTGGCGAGCGCTGCCGCTTCGCGTTTGACTTCTTCAACCGTGAGAGTGACGCGCAGGATGGGATTGTCGCGCGAGAAGCCGCAGTATTTGCAGTTGTTGATACACTCATTGGAAAGATAGAGAGGGGCAAATAAGCGGATGACTTTGCCGAAGCGTTGCTGGGTGAGTTGCTGCGAACGCCGGCAAAGCGGCTCCAAAAGATCCGCCGCCGCCGGCGAAATCAGGTGCGCGAAATCGGTCAGCGACAGCGACAATTTCGCCAGACTTTCGCGCGCGAGGGCAGAACTGGTCGCGAGTGAACATTCCAACGGCGATTCCAGCGGCAGCGAATTGAACTCAGCAACAAAACTCACGAAGGAAACCTAGCAAATGGGAAGCGAATGTCGAGGCGCGCGACGTGAACTTAGTTTTTCTTCCACCCAAGCCAGCCCGCAGTGAACTCAGCCAACCGGATTGAAAATCTGGCTCAACTTGCATTTGAACACCGGCACGACATGGCCGCCGGTCAGCACATCGTTGGGCCGGGTCAGCGCTTCGATGGAATCGGGCGTGTAGATGTGCACCTGTTCCTTGCGCCAGTTGACCAGCCACGCAAGCCGGGTGCCGTGCTCGAAGTAGTGATCCAGTTTGCGGTTGATCTGCACCAGGCGGTCACTCGGCGACAAAACTTCAACAACCAAATCCGGCACGCCGTAGAGGAACTTGTCCGGCGCGACCAGGATTTTCTTCAACCTGGCCTTGCTGACAAACGCAATGTCCGGACACAGCACAACGGACTCGGACAAACGAAAACCTGTGCCCCCGCCGAACACCTCACCACACCGTTGCGTTGAAACGAACTGGCCAACGCACCAACGCAGGCGTCCGCAAGTCAGTCCGTGTCCGGCGCATAGCAGACTCTTGACTAACTGGTCATCGAGCAACTCATGTCGGTAGCCGTCGTCCGGGATCGCCTCCAAAGTCGCGTCCGTCCAGAACCGGCGTTTCGTTGTAAGCGTCGCGACTGCCATGCCACAAAACTAGGCCAAATCGCGCGCAGATCAATCCCTACCTCAGCACCAAGGACCGTCCGCGGTCCGGATTCTGCACTTGCGAAAGTGCGGGCTGTCGGGACAATTGCGCCCCATGTTTTCACACATCGTAATTTTCTGGACCGACCCGGCGCAGCCAAACGCCACGGATGAATTGCTCGCCGGCGCGGACAAGTATTTGAAGCCGATTCCCGGCGTGCTGTCATTTCACGTCGGCAAAATGGTGCCGAGTCATCGTCCGGTGGTGGAGCAATCTTATCAAGTCGCTTTGAACCTCGTGTTCGCCGACAAGCAGGCGCAGGACGATTATCAGACGCATCCGTTGCACGTCGAGTTTGTCGAAAAGGTGCTGAAGCCGTTCGTTAAGAAAGTCTTGGTTTACGATTTTGAGTGAGCGACAGCACAAATATCCTTTTATTAGTCGATGAGAAAAATCCGAAAACCGGCGAGGTGTGACGGGAAAAGCAATTCTTGGCCAAAAACGAATTACTCCTTCTCTCCCGGCTTCAAAAAGAGAATTTCCCAACGCGATTGCCCGCGCGCGAAGAGTCGTGCCACGCGCCCAGCCAGTTTGTCGGTCTCGTGTTTCGATCGGTCCAGACCGAGCACCTGCGGATACCAGGCCAGCTTGTCCTCGGCCAGCGGGATTTTTTGAGGCGGTGACCAGCCCGACGGATTGCGCAAGTCGCGGTTGAATGTGACGTAGATGCCTTCCTGGGTCCAACGGCTGTCTTTGGCGCGGTTCAACAGAATCACGTATTGGCGTAAATGTGTGTTCCAGTGAATGGACGGTCCCCAAGGCGCATCGGCATCCGCCCGATTCCAATCGGTCGTCACCTGAAAAACCGGAGTCACATGCCCGCCAAGCCCTGGCTCGCGCCACTGGCGGTCATGCCACTTCCAAACCTTTCCCACGGGCTGGTCACGGTCAGCCCACCGCATCCGCGCCACGGCCACTCCCTGCTCGGGGACATTCTTCGGATAATTGCTGAAGAAGAAATAGAGAAACTCCTTCTTCGCATCGAGCATCACGGAAAAATCGCCGTTCCCGCCGGCGAAGTAATAATTCTTCGTGTCGCACTTGAGCATGTCAGGCGGCGCTTCCAGCACAATGCCGAGGTCGTGCCACGTCGCGCCGTTGTCGCTGGACTTCACCGCGCCGATTCTGGGTGCCGTCAGGTTCATCTTGGGCGAGTCCGGATGCGCGCCTGGACAGATGCCAGTCGGCTCGAAGTGATACCAGCCGTAAAGCGTGCCATCCTCGACCTTCCACGTGCACTCAATCCAGCGCCCGCCGCTGGCTTTGTTGTCGTATTCGCAACGCACGTAATTTGTCTGAATATGGAAGAGGTCGGGACCGGAGCTGCGCCATGGGTGCCCGGCGGAATTGAAGACGTAAAGCGTTTCGCCGTCCCAATGCGCCGGGTTGTTGCAGTCGCACTCGCCTGGCTTGTCCGGGCTGGCGCTGTTCGCGCCGCGGAACTGGACGGGTGGTGCTTCGCGCAATTTCACCACCAGCGTTCCCGCTTCGCGTTTGGTGGCAGTCGGTGATTGGCAGCCCAACAAGACAACCAGAGTCGCCGTGGAACTCAGCCGCAACGTTACCCGAAACAGGGGGCGTATCTTTGGCACGAAAACCTTCGTAACCGTATTGGCAAATTATTGCAATGTAACTTTCTGCGCGTCAAAGGCGGAAAACTCTGCCCAAGCGAGGCGAGCCGAAAAGAGTAGTGCCGACAGTGGCCCCGTCGTGAAAATGGGGGTGATGTTGATCAGAGTTGCTGTCGCAAACGCGGAAACTTTCCGACCAATTCCGGAAAGTCCAATCCAATCATAATTATTCTTGACAAGGTTGCAAGGGGCTGGAGATTAAGCACGCATAGCTTTTCCTTCCAAACCATAGCTTTGGCACAGACGGATGCTGCGCTGAACTCTTGCACAAACTAAAATCTCAGAAAGGTTATTATGAAGAACATGACAATTCTTGCGATGGCCGTCAGCCTTGGCCTCGCGTTTACCCCAAAGGCTCAGGCTTGGTTTGCCTATCTTGATGGCTCGGCGCTGCCGGAAAGCCCTCCGTGGGTAACAAACTTTTTCAATGAAGGCAGCACGGTGGTTGTGGACATCGGCGGTGGTAACTTCGCGTTGGAGATGGACTCCCCGTTCCACACGCTTGCCGAAGATCCCCACAAGTCGGGCAATTTCTATAACGAGTATTACATCAACTTCAGCGGCGACTTGGAAAAGGTCGGCGCCACGCGCTTCCGATTGGCTGGATTCACCCCCACTGGCATGGAAAACATCTTGTCGCCTTCCACACCTCAGATCTCGCCCGGCATCGTTGTCTCGAACGGCCAATTCTGGGTGTGGAGCATGATCAATGATGCGCCGATCTTTCACCTCGGGCCGGCGGTGACCAATGAATGGCACACGGTTTACATCTGGATTCGCCCCGACTACACAGCCCGTGTTATTTGGGACGGCGTGACTGTGTTCGACGGGACGGTCGCCGACGACAATCCGGCCTACGGTGGCTACATGGAATTTGGCAGCGGCACCTATTGGGAAACGGACGCCGGCACCACAGTGGATTTCGATTGGGTCGGTTGGGGCGATGCCAGCGATCTGCCGCGCCCAACTCTCTCCATCGCAAGCGGCGGAAGTGTCGTGCTCTCCTGGTCAACCAACGATCTTGGCTTCGTTCTCCAATGCACTGCCAATCTGACATCAACCAATTGGGTCAACGTGACCAATGCTGTCAGCGTGGTCGGCACGCAATACACGGTGACCAACGCAACCACCGACCTGGCCAAATACTATCGCCTCAGCGCGAGACCCCTGGCATTCTTGGAAGCCACTGTCACTTTTGATGACGCGCCGACTCCAGCCGAGAATATCCCCAGTCCTTATAATGGATTGGACTGGTCCGCGGCGTGGTTTTATGAGAGCGATGCGTACGGGGGCTTCGGCCCTCAAGCCTATCTGGATCCGGCCGGCGGTACCACCGCCACCATCTCAGGTGGAGCCGGTGGAGCATTTTTGCTCAAGAGCCTGCTCGCGTCAGGAAGCGGTACGCTCAGCCTGACCAATAACGGTGCTGGCGAGTCAGCTAGCTTGGTGCTTGGCGCCTCCCCCGCAATGCTGACGACCGGCTGGACCAATCTTTCGACCAGCGTGGATGTGACCTCGACCACCGGGTTCGCCGACTTTCCGGCCATCGACGACATCAGGTATCGCCGGTAACGATGCGCGAGGCAACTTGGTGCACTTCATCTGAACGGCGTGGCAAACCTGGGTGGGTGACCGCCACGGCGGGACTTGCGCTGGAACAGGCGGTGACTTTTTCTTCAGCATGTTCAAAATGCCCAATTTCAAAGAAACGCTATCAATGCTGACCGCACTCGTTGCTGCGACTGCATCCGCCCTTCCGCCCACGCTGCGACCTGCCTCTCATTTGCAGTTTCCACATGCCACGGATTCCAACAGTCCCGGGCACTGGGATGGCCCGACGTTTTACCTCTTCAACTCGACCGGCCATCCCTACCGCAGTGACGGCAGCAACATTTTTTCTTTGGGCAACACCGCCGCGGTGACGTTCGACAATACCGTCAACGGCGGACGCTGGATGGAAGCCACGTGGCGCGATACGAACGGCACTCTGTACGGCTGGTATCACAACGAGCCGGGCGGCCTCTGTCCGGGCACGAGCTTGACGGCGCCGAAGATCGGCGCGGCCAAATCCACTGACAACGGAGCGAACTGGATCGATCTCGGCATTGTTTTGGAAGCCCGTACCAACACGCTGCGCTGCGATGCGCAGAATGGATATTTCGCCGGCGGCAACGGCGATTTCAGCGTCATGCTCGACGCTGCACAACAGTACCTTTACTTGTTCATCAGCACCTATGCCGGCGACGTAACGGAACAAGGCGTTGCGATTGCCCGCATGGCTTGGAGTGACCGCGATGTGCCGGTGGGCAAGGTTTGGAAATGGAACAACGGCGATTGGCAGGAACCGGGTCTCGGCGGTCTTGTGACACCGATATTCCCCGCGACCGTTGCTTGGGAGCGGGCGGACTGCGAGGCGTTTTGGGGACCATCAGTCCATTGGAACACCTATCTTCAACAATACGTCATGTTGTTGAACCGCGCGAAAGGAGCCGGCTGGATACAAGAAGGCATTTATATCAGTTACTCGACCAATCTCGCCGACCCGCTGAACTGGTCCGCGCCGGAAAAAATCCTGAACGGTGGTGCGTGGTACCCGCAGGTCATCGGGCTGGAGCAGGGTCCGGGAACGGACAAGTCGGCGGGGGCCTTGGCCCGGTATTTCCAGGGCGGCGTCTCGGATTTTGAAATCTGCTTTGCACCGTCTGGCTGTCCGCCCTCGCCCTGTCTGTGGAATCAGTTCCTCGACGGTTCGAGCCTGCCCGCATCGCCGTGGTTCTTCTATCAGACAGGAGGCACAGAAGGTAGCACGTCAATCGTTAACTTTTACGATCCGGACATTGGTGGGACGAATCACGCCCTGCGGATCAACTCCGGCGCGAATTCCACCGAATGGTATCTCGGACCACTTTTCACGGATGAAGTTGTCGCCGCCGCGCGGTTCAGAACCGTTGCGTTCTCCGGTACGAGTGCGGAGAATTTACTGTGCGCCGAAGTTGGCGGATCGGGTGACCATTGCGCCGCGCCGGCGATTACCATCGTGACCAATCGTTACAAACTGTGGAGCTACACAGAAGGGACCTTTGGCTCAGGGACAGGCGGCAGCCAGATTCTGGATATTGGCCCAGTGCTGTTGGACCAGTTTCACACGGCATACATTTACGCGCACAAGAGTGGTCTGATCCGGCTTTGGTGGGACGGCAAACTGATCTTTGACGGGTTGTCGCCGATGGTTCCCAACTATGACGGCTTTATGGAGTGGGGAAGCGGCTCGTGGCAGTTTACCGCCGCAACCACCGTGGACTTCGACTGGGTCGGCTATGGCAACGCATGCAATCTTCCCCAACTGCTGAGAATCACCCATTCCGATAACTTCATCGTTATCTCGTGGCCCACCCAGGCAGTCGGTTTTGTGCCCCAGTCAACTGAAATTCTCGCCCCCGCAAATTGGATGGATATGACCAACACCGTCAGCGTGGTTGGTTCGGAAAACACCGTCACAAACGACTTGCCAGATACGGCCAGATTTTTCCGTCTGCGTAAACTCTGAGCGATCCACGTTTGAAACCAATCTCAGCCGCGCGGATGATACTTCCGATGCACCTCGCGCAAGCGCTGGCTGGCGACGTGGGTATAAACTTCCGTGGTGCTGATGCTGGCGTGGCCCAGCAACTCCTGAATGACGCGCAAATCCGCCCCGTGCTCGAGCAAGTGCGTGGCAAAGCTGTGCCGCAGCATGTGCGGCGTGATGTTGCGGGCAATGCCGGCGCGGCGAACGCGATTCTTGATTCGCAACCAGAGCGTGACGGACGCGAAGGGTGTGCCGCGTTTGCTCAGGAAAACATTCGCGGGCGACTTGGGCGTGATGAGCTTGGGCCGTCCACTGTCAATGAAGCGGTTCAACGCTTCCACGGCTTTGCGGCCTACCGGCACGATGCGCTCCTTGTTGCCTTTGCCGATAACATTGATAAAGCCGGCGTCAAGGTGGAGTTGTTCGAGGCGCAGATTTTTCAACTCGGACAGACGCAGCCCGGAGGCATAAGCGAGTTCGAGCACCGCCTGGTCACACAGCGTGTGCGATGTGGCAGGTGTTTCGGGTGTGAGCAGTTTTTCGATCTCCGAGTTCGTGAGCGATTGGGGAAGGCGTTTCCAGCGTTTGGGCAGCGATAGATTTTCCGCGGCGTTGGCGGGCAAGAGTTTTTCCGTCTCGGCGAAATTGTAAAACGCCCGCAAGGCGGCAATTTCCAGATACACACTCTCGCTGCTCAAGCGGCGCGTGGATTCCTTCGGCTCGTTGGCGAGGTTACGCGAGCGCTCGTGTTGAAAAAACGCCATGAGGTGTTTCAGCTCCACCTGTTTCCAGTCGGTGATTTTGTTTTCGCCCGCCCATGTGGTGAATTTTTTGAGCAACCCGGCGTAAGTTTTCTGGGTGTGCTCCGCCTGCCCGCGCTCGTGGCGGAGGTATTGCAGAAAATCTTCGACGAGGGTTTGCATCTTACTTATGGCGAATTCCGCGCCAATCCTCCGCCAATAGCGCCCAGCGTTCGTGGTCGCGCCATCTACCGGCGATCTTAACATAGCGCCGCGAGAGGCCTTCGCATGAAAATCCCGCCCGTCTTACCAGGGCGATGGAAGGAATGTTGCCCGGCTGAATGTCGGCTTCGACGCGATGAAGCCTGACTTTGGTGAACGCAAATCGAATCATCAACCGGAGCGCTTCCGTGGCGAAGCCTTGGCGGGCATAGGATGCGCCGATGAGGTAGCCTAGGCAGGCGCTTTGCAATCCCCGGCGGATGATATGGAACAAATTGATATTACCAACGATGGTGCGATCCTCATTCCTGCAAATCAAAAAGCCGAAAAAATCGTCGCGGCGGCAACGGTTGAGGTAATCGTCAAACTGCTTTCTACCCTTGAAGCGCGGGACCAAGCTGCGATAGGCCTTGACGTTCGCCTTCATCATATGGGCGTACTCCCGGTAATCGCCAGTCCTTGGCGGTCGGAGAAAAATCTTCTTTCCGCGAAGCGGAATTTGCAGCGGTGTGGCGGATTTGCAGCGCATCAGAGCTTCCGTCCCGTCAGCCGCTCGTAAGCCTCCAAATACTTCGCCGTCGTTTTGGCGATGACATCGTCGGGCAGGCGCGGTCCGGGCGGCGTTTTGTTCCAGTCGAGGGTTTCGAGGTAGTCGCGGACGAATTGTTTATCGAAGCTCGGCTGGCCGCGCCCGGCTTGATACTGGTCGGCGGGCCAGAAGCGCGAGGAGTCGGGCGTCAGGACTTCGTCAATGAGGATGAGCTGGCCGTCGCTCTGGCCGAACTCGAATTTGGTGTCGGCGATGATGATGCCGCGCTGGCGGGCGTAGTCGCGGGCGGCCTTGTAAATCTTCAGGCTCAAATCGCGCGCTTTGGCGGCGATTCCCTCGCCAACGATCTTCTCGGCCTCGTCGAAGGGAATGTTTTCGTCGTGGCCGGCTTCGGCTTTGGTGGATGGCGTGAAGATGGGTTCGGGCAACTCGGCGGATTCGGTCAGGCCAGCAGGGAGTTTGATGCCGCAAACGGTCTGTGACTTTTTGTATTCCTTCCAGCCGCTTCCCGAAAGGTAGCCGCGCACGATACATTCGATGGCGAGCGGCCTGGCTTTTTTGACAAGCATGGAGCGGCGTTGCAAGTCGGCGAGCTGCGCCGCGGGCAAGCCGGCGAGCGCGGGAATGTTAAACGGTTCATTCGCGCCAGCGAGCAGGTGATTCGGCACAAGCGAAGAGAATTTCTCGAACCAAAAATGCGAAATCTGCGTGAGCACTTCGCCTTTGCGCGGGATGCCGTTGGGCATGACGACGTCGAAGGCAGAGATGCGGTCGCTGGCGACCAGGAGGAAGCGGTCGCCGAGGTCGAAGACTTCGCGGACTTTGCCGCTGCGGAGTTTTTTGATGCCGGGCAGGTCGAGTTGGAGTAAGGGCGCGTTAGTCATGGCGAAATAATGACGTTCACCATTTAGAGTTCAAAGTTCAAAATTTTGCATTCTCTCTATTTCGACACGGTGCAAGATTTACTTTTGTGTTTTCTGAAATCGCTTCCTTGAACTGCCGGCCTGACGTATTGTCCAACGCCAATGTTCTCAGGACAATCTGAAAAGCCAGCCGTGTCACCGGCACAACGCACGTCTTTTTTTCGCCAGAGCGGCTGGCTGATGTTCGCCACCATCGCCGGCGGCATGTTGATGTGGGCCGTGCATTTTCTCGCCAAGCAAATGCACGCACCAGAGCAGGTGCGCGCGGAGGAGTATGGCCTGTTCGTCGCGTTTCTGTCCGTGGCGATGTGCATTCCGGCTTTGCCGCTGCAAATGGTCATGGCGCATCAAACCGCTCAAGCGCTGGCGCGAAAACGGGAACGCGAACTGTCGGGCACAATCCGGATGGTCTGGCTGGGAACGTTTGCGCTCTGGCTGGTGGCATCGATTGTGGTGATCGCTCTGCGGGAAAAAATCCTGGGCCAGTGGCAGATCACGAATCCGGCGGGATTGTGGGTGACGCTGGTGGCGTTGTTGTTCACGTTCTGGTTTCCATTGTTCGCCGGCGTATTGCAGGGGCAGCAGAGTTTTCTCTGGCTGGGCTGGACGATGATCCTCAACGGCGTCGGGCGGGTCGGCGTGGCGGCTATCGCGGTGCTGGTGCTGGGCGGGTTGGCCGCGGGCATGATGACGGGCGTATTGCTGGGGCTGGTGTTGGCGGTGCTGATTGCATTGTGGCAGACGCGCTCGCTCTGGTTGGCGCCTCCACTTCCGTTCGACTGGCATAATCTGCTGCGGGAAATGATCCCGCCGATGCTCGGTTTCGGCGCGTTTCAATTCCTGTTCACGGCGGACACGATGTTCGTCAAGGCGTATTTCGGCGGCGGCGAAACAGGTTTTTACGGCAGCGCCGGCACTTTGTCGCGCGCCTTGATGTGGCTGGTGGGGCCGTTAACGGCGGTGATGTTTCCGCGCATCGTTCATAGCGCAACCAAATCGGAGAAATCGAACCTGGTGGGCATGGTGCTGTTGGGCACCGGTGTGGTGGCGGCCTGCGGCGCTCTCGGCCTGTGGGTTCTCGGCCCGTGGGTGGTCAAACTGGTCTGGGGCGCGGACTACGTGCAGATCGCTTCCGAGGTGCTCCCCTGGTACGCCGGCGCGATGGTGCCGTTGTCGCTGGCCAATGTGTTGCTGAGCAATTTGCTGGCGCGCTCCCAGTTCGGCCTGGTGCCGTGGCTGGTCGCATTGGCGGTCGCCTATGGTCTGGCTTTGACGCATTTCAATCGCAGTTTGGTGACGGTTTTGCAAACGTTCGGCGTTTCAAATCTTGTGCTGTTGGTCATTTGCGCAGTGTTTACCTGGAAACACCGGAATGAAGTGGTGAACAGCGCCCCACCGTCACCGCTTTGATTGCCTGTTTCCGTCTTCCTTTGTCGCCGAACGCGGTGGCGGGGCCTTGAGCTTCTTGTAAACCCAGTTTTCCAGCGGACGCAATGGCAGCAGCCAACGATAGCACGGCGAATAAATCAGCCGCAATCGCACCACGGACAGAAACATCACCAGCGAACTTCGCAACAGGCGTTGCGTCACCTTGGAGCCGATTTTGTCCGTCCATTCAGTCGGCACTTCGCGAACGACAAATTTCTCCCGTTTCAGGCAATAGAGCAGGTTCACATCGAACGCCAGGTCGGCGATGCGCAGCGAGGAATGAATTTTCTCGACCGCGGCCCGGCGCATGACCTTGGCCGGGCATTGCGTGTCTTTGATGTTCATCCAAAGCAAGACCTGCACGATGGCGTGAAAGGCGCGGCTGGTGAAGCGACGCAGCCGGGTCTGGCTCTGGTGCAGAATCGCTCCCGGCAACCAGCGCGAGCCGATGACGCAATCCGCCCCATCCATCTTCCGCACCAAAGTGTGCAGGGCCTTGGGCGACGTGGCACCGTCGGCATCGACGTAGCCGATCAAGTCCGCGAGCGGCGCCAGTTTCAGCCCTTCGATCAACGCGCCGCCTTTTCCGATTGGTTCGGGAAAATCCAGAGCGCTGACGGTGGGAAATTCCGCTGCGACCCGTTGCACGACGCCGAGGGTGTTGTCCTTGCAACCGTTGAGCACGACGACGAGTTGGAATTTACCCTTGTAATGCTCGTGGAAATACTGGGCGTACTCGCGCAACACCGGTTCGATCCGCTGTTCTTCGTTGTACGCTGGAATGAGGAGCAACAGGCTAGGCTCGGTCACGCACAATGGATTAGCAGAGTTTTAACGAAATGCAACTGCGGCGGACGGGGAATGGAGCGATGGAGAAATGGAGTGGTGGAGTGACGGCTCAACACTCCAATACTCCAGCACTCCATTACCACAGTCTTCACTGTCATTTTATTGACACCTCGCGCCGGATTTTGAATTTCTCGACGCGCTTGCGCAGTGTGGCGCGAGTGATGCCCAGGAGTCTGGCAGCCTGCACTTGATTGCCACTGGTTTCCTTGAGGGCTTGAATGATCAACTCGCGCTCGACCGCCGGAATCACCTTGCGTTTGTTGTCCTGGCGCGCCCAGCGGAACAATTGAACCGCCAGTGCATCCAGGTCGTGGTTCTCGCCGGTTGACACCGCCGCAGTCGTGGCCGCCAAAATTTGTTGACCGGTGATTTCCGGGGGCAAGTCGCCGGGCAGTATCGCATCGCCCTTGGCCACCACCAGCGCCCGTTGAATCACGTTCTCCAATTCCCGCACGTTGCCAGGCCAATGATACCGCTCCAGCGCCTTGATGACGCCAGGCGATATGGACTTGGGCGGTCGCTGTTGATCGCGCGAGAATTTTTGCAGGAAATAATTGACGAGCAAACGAACATCATCCCGCCGTTCACGCAGTGGCGGAAGTTGGACGCGCACGACGTTCAAGCGGTAAAACAAATCCTCCCGGAATCGGCGTGCCGCCACCGCCTGCTCCAACGGCTTGTTCGTGGCGGCGATGACGCGGACATCCACCTGAATCGGCTGATTGCCACCGACCCGCTCGAAAGTGCCTGATTGCAACACGCGCAGGATCTTGGTCTGGGTGGCGGGCGTCATGTCGCCAATTTCGTCCAGGAAAATGGTGCCATGATTGCATTGCTCGAATTTGCCGATGCGCTGTGCCGCGGCGCCGGTGAATGCGCCCTTCTCGTGGCCAAACAATTCGCTTTCCAACAAATTGTCCGGAATGGCGGCGCAATTGATCGCGAGAAAAGGTTGTTTACTTCGTTCGCTGTGGCTGTAAATGGCGCGCGCGACAAGCTCCTTGCCGGTGCCACTTTCGCCCGTGATGAGCGCAGTGGCATCCGACGCGGCCAGTTGCCCGATCAATTTGAAAACCTGCTGCATCCCGTCGCTGCGCCCAACGATGCCCAGATCGTAATCTTCCGATTCCAGCAAGGGTTGATACGAAACGACCTGTTTCATGTCGCGCGCGGCCTTGAGCGCGCCGGTCACGATTTCCTTGAGCTTGGGAACGTCGAACGGTTTGAGCAGATAATCGTAGGCGCCGAGCTTCATCGCCTCGATGGCCGTCTGCGTGGTGCCATAAGCGGTCATCAGAATCACGAGCAATTTGGAATCGATCTGCCGCAGGCGACGCAACGTCTCCAGCCCGTTGATGCCGCCCATGCGCACGTCCATGATAACGAGGTCGGGTTTGAGTTTGGGGATCAGTTTCAGCCCCTCTTCGCCGCTGGAAGCCGTGGCGAGTTCGATCTCCTGCGAGTCAAAGATCCGCCGGAACGAGTATTGCACGTCCGCTTCGTCGTCGATGAGGAGGAGCTTGTTCATTAAACATTTCCCATGCGAACAATAATCAAACTGGCTGAAACAAACAGAGAAATCTGATCAATCACTAGGACGTGGAAACTCACTACCCTGCTTCGGAAATTCGCGATATGGCTTCTTTTGTTCGTAAAGTTCGATTCGCTCTTGCGCTTCAGCGCGATCTTTGTTGGTCAAACCGTCCATGCTCAGGGCTTGTTTTTGAACTCGGATCGCCTGATCGAAATCGCCGACCTCGGCATACGCTGCTCCGAGTGCGCCGACGGAATGCCATTCCTTCCAGTTCGTCAATTCGCAGGCTTTCGTAGCCAACTCCACCGCTTCTTTCCCATTTCGAATTGAAGCAGTAGGACATGTAGCTCGAAGCCATGCCAGCCCATTGTAGGCAAAACTATTTGTTGGATTAATTCGAATCGCGTCATGAAGATCGTCGAGCGCTTTTTCGATATCGCCTTTCCGATAGTGAGCATGCGCGCGACTCTCGTAAGCCAAATCATTTTTGGGGTCGAGTCCAATGGCTGCGCTGTAGTCAGCGATCGCTTTGTCTAAATCGCCTTTAAGCCCATAAGTATGGCCACGCCCGCCGTATGCTCCGGCGTTTTTTGGATTGAGTCGAATCGCTTCGTTGAAATCTTTGATTGCCTCGTCGAAGTCGCCTTTCTTGTTGTAAGCAATTCCCCGACTGTAATGAGCCGCGAAATATGTCGGCTCAAGTGAAATAGCTTCATTGAAATCCCTGATCGCCTTCTCCAAGTCGCCTTTGTCGTAGTGGACAAGCCCACGATTGTAATATGCTCTATTTGCCTTCGCATTGAGTCGGAGCGCTTCGTTGAAGTCGCTCAGTGCTTGGTTTAGATCGCGTTTTTTATAGAAGGCGAAACCACGATTGTTGTAGGCTGCGAACTCCTTTGGATTGAGTCGTATCGTTTCGGTCCAGTCACGAATTGCTTGGTCCAAATCCCCTTTGTGGTTATAACTGTTACCGCGATTGTAAAAGGCTTCAGCATCTTTTGGATCGAGCAAAATAGCAGTTTTGTAGTCATCAATCGCGTTATCGAATTTACCTTTACCGTCGTACGCGAGTCCGCGGTTATCGTAGGCAGCCGCAATTCTTGGATTCATTTCCAAAACTTCATTCATACGGGAAATGACCGTGTCGTAGTCACCTCTATCTTGCGCTTGTTTGGCTTGTTGGAACAGCTTGTGGATTTTTCCACGATCGCTGCATCCCGCGACCATGGTTGAGGCAAATAACGCGAGCAAGAGATTATGCATTTTAATTGTCATACCATTCCGCCAGTAGGCGCTGCTATCTTTCTCCCGGCAATTTCAAATTCGCCAACCGGGTTTTAAGCGTAGGATCGCCGTCATCGTGACGGCTGCGTGCCAATGCGGGACGGATGATCGCAGCGCGCACGTCAATTTCCTTATTCCAAAGCGTTTGCCAGAGAAGGCGCGTGTTCATCATCATGTCGCCGCGGGCCGTTTCCTCGTCGAACTTCGGGCGATACAAGTCCACCGCCTTTTGGAGATGGGCGCCAAATTCCTCCTCAGTGGGATGGCCCGTCCGCTCCATCACCAGTTTGAATGCTTGAATGTCTTTTGGATCAAGCCGCTGAAGTTTGCTGACCAAAATGTCCCACGGATGCGGAAAAATAAAAAGATGTCCCTGTCGCTCCGCTTGCACCGCGCGCGACATCCAGTCCTTCGTCGTGCGAAAGGCCAGATGGTCACAAACCTGGATGTAAAAATCGCTTTGTCCTTTGGCCCATCCTTTTTCCGCCACGAGGCTGGTGAGGAGATCGTAAGCCTCTTCCGGGGGCGAAATATCAATGTCCTCGCTTAAGAAGGTGCGCTCGACGAGCAATTGCAACGGCGCGGAACCAAAAACGGTGAGTTCCAGACGCGGTCGTTGGGGCAGAGCACGCGCCAGTTCGTCAAGCCGTTGGCCAGCGCTCGCGTTCCAGTCTAAGTTTTTTGCCGCGTATTCCATGAATGGCCTGGTCAATCAGTCGCGGCAGTACTTCGACATCCGCCGCCAGTTTGCGTGCCAGCGCGACATCGCGCTGGGTAAGCTTGCCCGCTTCCTCGCGCAATAAAATCCGCGCGGCGATGCGCGACTTGCGCCAGCAGGTGTCGTGACGTGGCTTGCCCTTTTTCCGCATGCTTCATTCATATCGCGGGAAGGGACTTCCGTCAAAAGGAAAACCGGCTTTTCTGCTCCTTCAATGATGTAGGAGACGAGGTGACAAGACGCTGACTGTCTTCGATTGTTAAAATTAGAGACTCGTCACCTCGTCTCCTACTTTTTGAAGCTGCGCTTCACCCACTCGCGCGCTTCGTCAGCCGTTTTCAATTCATCAGCCAATTGCTTTTCGCGAATCTCGCTCAGCAATTCACCCATCGCCGGCCCGGGCTTCATGCCCAACTTGATCAAATCATTGCCCGTCAATAGCGGCGGCCGGATGGCCGGCTGTGCTGCCAGTTGCGCCGCCTGCTCCACAAGAAATTCGTAGTGGTCCAGTTGCCCGTGCGAGCCGAGGCAATCCAGCCGGTGCAGTTCCAGTTCGAGCGGAAATGTTTCGCGGAGGAGCAGCCGTCGCAACGTTGCCTTGCGCATGTTCATTACGTCCTTGAACTGCATGTGCTGCAGCACGCACGCGACGATTTCATCCGTTTGTTTGCGCGGGAATTTCAGCCGTTGCAACAACGCCTCCGCCATTTCCGCGCCCACTTTTTCGTGGCCGTAAAAGTGGATGCTGCCATTGGCCGGATCGGGAGCGGCGGTGACGGGCTTGGCCACGTCGTGGAGCAGCACCGCCCACGGCAGGGAAGGCGGCGCATCGGCCGGCAACTGGTCGAGCATCAGCCGCAAGTGATTGAAGACCGTGCCTTCGGGATGAAAATCGGGTGATTGTTTGCAGGAAACTGTCGCGGCGATTTCCGGCAACACCTGGACCAACAAACCGCTCTCGCGCAACAATTCCAAACCACGGGCCGCGTGCGGTGCGCGGAACAGTTTGATGAGTTCTTCGCGAATCCGCTCCGCGCTGATGGTCAGAATCTGTGGCGCGTTGGCCTTCAACGCAGCGAAGGTTTCGGATTCGATTTGAAAATCGAGTTGCGCCGCGAGGCGAACGGCGCGCAGCAACCGCAAGTGATCTTCAGCGAACCGTTCCGCTGGCGAGCCGATGGTGCGGAGAATTTTCCCGCGCAAATCCGCTTCGCCACCCACCCAGTCGTGGAGTTGTTTGCGAATCGGATCGTAGAACAAACCGTTGACGGTGAAATCGCGGCGCAAGGCGTCGGCGCGCGCGTCGCCAAAACTGATTATTTCCGGATGCCGCCCGTCTTGATAATCCGATTCCGCGCGGAAGGTGGCCACCTGAAATTGGTGACCCTGTTCAACGACGAGCATCACTCCAAACTTGCGCCCGACAGCAATGGTGCGGGAAAAGAGTTTTTCAATCTGCTCCGGCACCGCGTTGGTGGCGACGTCGTAATCTTCCGGTTCGCGTCCGAGCAAGAAATCGCGCACGCAACCGCCGACCCAGTAGGCGACAAAATCGGCGGTTTGCAGGCGATGAACAATTTCTATTGCGACGGAGCGCAGGGAGTCGCTCATAATTTGGGATTAACGAGTGCGCTGTAAGACGCCGCGCAAATCGTAAATCGTAAATCGTAAATTCACACGCTCATTCATCGCCCCAAATCCCCTTCACGTGAGCGACGCCGCTTTTAAGTTCCTCAACGGTGAGGGCGGGGCTGAATTCAAATACTTTGATGTGCTGCCTTTTCACCATCGGTTTGAGCGCAGCGAAGTCAATCGTGCCGGAGCCGGGGGCGCAGTGATCGCGTCCGGGAAACTGCACATCGTGAATGTGAAAGCCAAAAAGCCGGTCTCGCAGAGACTCCAAATGGGTCGCATGATGAATGAAGCCAAGATTATCCTTGATTTGCGCGTGGCCGGAGTCGTGCCAATAAACGATGGCCGGGCTGGAAAATTCGTCGAAGAACAACTGGAAATCGCTTTCCAGCGGGATTTCTTCCAGCGCTTCCCGGTTTTCGATGCCCAGTTTAAGTCCGTGCTTTTCGGCCTCTGGCAGGAAGCGGCGCAACATCTCGTGGGTTCGCTCGACGAATTTTCCTTTTCTGGCTTCGCGTTTTTGAGTGAGTTCCGCGCACAGCTTCGCGTATTTGGGTGATTTCTTTTCGCCGCGCCCGACCATGTCGATGAGTTTGTCGGTGTAGTCCTTCATATCGATGCTGCCGAGGTGCAGCACGACGAGGGGCGCTTTCACGCGCACAGCGAATTCAAAAGTCTTGAGGGTGTGGCGGTGGGCGTTTTCGCGTTCGCGGGGGGACTCGGCGGAGAACTGATAGAGATTGGGCGCGGAGTAATTGACGCCCATGGGCAGCGGACAGAAGTTATGCAGGCTGGAGATTTTGATTTCGCCGGCGTCCACGGCCTCAAGGATGCCGGGCAACAGGCTGATGCGGGTGCCGTGACTCAATTCAGCGAACTCAAAGCCCAGATCGCGAAGCTCGCGCAACATGGCGCGGCCATCGGTGTGGCGATGGGAATTCCAGCAGGTGGAAAGTGAGTACATAAAAAACAAAAGCCGAGTGCAGTTGGGTTTTCGACCGCACCCGGCCCGAAGAGTTCAAACCATTACAGGTCCGCGTAGCGAGCGCTCAACATCGCGGAAAACCGGGCCGCTTTCATCTTGCGACGGCGGCGTTCGCTGGGTTTCTCAAAATGGCGGCGGCTGCGCACTTGTTTCATCGTACCTTCGCGGTCGATTTTTTTCTTCATGCGCCGCAACGCGCGGTCAACTGATTCGCCTTTTTTTAATCTGATTTCAGTCAAGACTGATTCACTTCCTCTCGGTGACTTCGGAATCGAAAGGGCCACCATGGCCGCTCTGTTCACTTAAGTCAGGGGCTGGAGGGTATTTTTGCGCGCGGTCAGTGTCAATCGGCAAAAAAGCTTTGGCAAAAAAGCCTCCAAACCCCAATAAACAACGGCCGTTTCCTGTTGTCCTTAAGCCGCTTCCTCGGTTTGCAGGAAGCCCTGCAACTGGCGCAACCGGGTAGGATGCCGCATCTTGCGCAAGCCCTTGGCTTCGATCTGGCGGATGCGTTCGCGGGTGACTTTGAACTGCTTGCCCACTTCCTCCAGTGTGCGAGAATACCCATCTCCCAGGCCGAACCGCAATTCCAAGACCTTCCGCTCGCGCTCCGTCAAACTCTCCAACACATCATGCAGTTGTTCCTTCAACAGGCTGTAGCTGGTCATGTCTGACGGATTTTCTGCGGCGTTGTCTTCAATAAAATCGCCGAAGTTCACATCGCCGCTGTCGCCAACGGGTGATTGCAACGAGATCGGCTGCTGCGCCATTTTCAGGATGGCGCGGACCCGATCAACCGGAATTTGCATTTCATCCGCGATTTCTTCCGGCGCGGCTTCACGTCCCAAAACCTGAACGAGTTGCTTTTGCACCCGCATCAGCTTGTTGATGATCTCGATCATGTGCACCGGGATGCGGATGGTGCGGGCCTGGTCGGCCACGGAACGGGTGATGGCTTGGCGAATCCACCAGGTTGCGTATGTGGAGAATTTGAAGCCACGACGGTATTCGAATTTCTCCACGCCTTTCATCAGACCCATGTTGCCCTCCTGGATCAGGTCGAGAAAGGAGAGACCACGGTTGGTGTATTTTTTGGCGATGGAAATGACCAGCCGCAAATTTGCCTCCACCATTTCCGTCTTGGCCTGGTGCGCCTTGGCGGCGAAGTTCTTCAACCGCGCATAAGCCTTGAGGAAGTCGTCGCAGCACATGCGCACAAAGACTTCCAAGGCTTGAATCTTCTGCCGTTCGGCGGCGATGATCGCCTGTTGCTGGCTGGACTTACGATGCTTTTCCAAGTCCTGAATGGCGCGCCTGCTGGTTTGGATTTTATCGTGGATATTTTCGGTCACCAGCGTCACTTCCTCGATCACTTTGTGCTTGTAGAAAAACTTGGGGAATGAGTCCTGGAGTTTTCGGTCCAGCTTCTTGAACTCGGCCAGCAGCCTTTCGCGCCTCGTTTTATTGGTGGTTGCCTGCCACTTGGCGTACTTCTCGTCCACTTGCTGATCGAGTTGCCGCACTTGCTTGACCAGCTTGCGCAGGACTTTGAGGTGGCTTTCGCGGCCTTCAATTTTTTTGTCCACGATGACGCGGTCGAAGCGTTCCTTGGGTGGTTCGGAGATCAACTTCTCGGCGAGCGCAATGTGTTCCTTGCCGGTAAAGCCAAAGCTATAAATGATCCGTTTGACTTCGTTTTCGGCTTCCTCAATGCGTTTGCAGATGGCCACTTCCTGTTCGCGGGTCAGCAAGGGCACCTGGCCCATTTGTTTGAGATACATCCGGACTGGATCGTCCAGAATATCCAGGCGGACTTTCTCGTCCGGCTCCTCGGGTTCAACCTGCTTGACGTTGTCCACTTCGGCCTGATCGACGATCTCGATGTCAAGGTTGCGGAGTTTGGTGTAGATCTCATCCAGGTCCTCCGGCGTGACGATGTTGTCTGGCAGCGCGTCGTTGATGTCGTCGTAGCTCAGATGGCCCTGCTCTTGGGCAAGCCGGATCAACTCCTTGATCTTTTCCGTCAGATCGACGCCGGTATGACTTTTCACCGGCCCAATCGAAGTGCTGCCATCCGAGGCGGCGGACAATTGCAGTTTGCCATGGCCGTTGCCAGCGTGACCGTTTCGGGTCTTCTTGAAGTCCTTGACTGCGGCAGCGGGAGACTCGGACGCTCCATTTCCGGTGACGACTCGGTGCGCTTTGGCGGACGGTGTTTTAACATGTTTGCGAACGGTTCTTTTGGTTGTGAATTTGGTGGCGGCCTTTCTGGCCTTCAATTTAATCATATCTTTTATATGGGTGCGTCGCATTTGCGCTGCAAAAACAGCCTCCCAGTATGCCTGAACACCGTGGTCGAGTCAAGCAATGTAGTAAACGGCAGCGCTACCAAACGGTTACAACGCCCAAACCGCCGCGTCATTATTGGGCGTTTTGGACGCGATCCAAGGTCTTCCTAGAGGGTAACGGCTTCGCCCTTCACCACGCCGTCATAACCGTTTTCTTCCAATTCCAACGCGAGTTCCTTGCCGCCGGAGCGAACGATCCGGCCATCGACAAGCACATGGACGTAATCGGGAACAATGAAATTCAGGAGCCGCTGATAATGCGTGATGACGAGTTGGGCATTGTCGGCCCGTCTCAATTTGTTGACGCCTTCGGACACGACCTTCAACGCGTCAATGTCGAGACCGGAATCGGTTTCATCGAGAATCGCGAGCTTCGGTTCGAGCACGGCCATCTGGAAAATCTCGTTCCGCTTCTTTTCACCGCCGGAAAAACCGTAGTTCACCGGACGCTTCAAAAAATCCTCCGACAAACGCAGAATCTTCATCCGTTCCTTCACCACTACGAGAAACTCCATGGCGTCGAGTTCTGGCAGACCTCGGTGCTTGCGGACTTCGTTGAGGGCCGATTTCAAAAAGTAAGTGCTGTTCACCCCGGGAATCTCCACCGGGTATTGGAACGCGAGAAAAATCCCTTCGCGAGCGCGCTCTTCCGGATCGAGCTCGAGCAAGTCCTGGCCGCAGTAAATCACTTCACCCTGCGTCACTTCGTAACCGTCGCGGCCGGCCAGGATTTGCGAAAGCGTGCTCTTGCCGCTGCCATTCGGCCCCATGATGGCATGGACTTCGCCCGCGTTGATCGTGAGGTTGACGCCATTGAGGATTTGTTTGGCCTCGACTCCGGCGTGCAGATTCTTGATTTCAAGTATCGGTTGATTCATTTCTGTTCGTTCAATTTCTAATGCGATCGGTATTGGCTCGATATTCAATTCCCCGCCTAGCTTCCGCCCTATAAACCGTAGTTAACGAGACCACGGACAGAAATCGAAAGACGGTTCTGGGACGTTCAGCCCACGCTACCCTCAAGGCTCACCCCAAGCAGTTTCTGCGCTTCGACGGCGAATTCCATCGGCAGTTCCTTGAACACTTCCTTGCAGAAGCCGTTGACGATCATGTTCACCGCGTCCTGCGTAGAAATGCCCCGCGCGTTGCAATAAAAAATCTGGTCCTCGCCAATCTTGGAAGTCGAGGCTTCGTGCTCGACGCTCGCGGTGGTGTTCTTCACTTCGATGTAAGGGAATGTGTGCGCACCGCACTTGTTGCCCAGCAGCAGCGAATCGCACTGGGAAAAATTCCGTGCGTTCGTGGCGCCCTTCTGAACTTTCACCAGGCCGCGATAACTATTCTGGCCGTGCCCGGCGGAAATGCCTTTCGAGATGATGGTGCTGCGCGTGTTCTTGCCGATATGAACCATCTTCGTGCCGGTGTCAGCCTGCTGATAATTGTTCGTCACCGCAACGGAATAAAATTCGCCGATGGAATTCTCACCTTGCAAAATGCAGCTCGGATATTTCCAGGTGATGGCCGAACCCGTTTCCACTTGCGTCCAGGAAATCTTCGAGTTTCGACCTTTGCACAACCCGCGCTTCGTCACAAAATTGTAAATGCCGCCTTTGCCGTTCTCGTCGCCGGGATACCAATTCTGCACGGTGGAGTATTTGATTTCCGCCTTGTCGAGCGTGATCAACTCGACGACCGCGGCGTGAAGCTGATTCTCGTCGCGCATCGGCGCCGTGCAACCTTCGAGGTAGCTCACATAGGCGCCTTCCTCAGCAATGATGAGCGTGCGCTCAAACTGGCCGGTGTTCGCCGCGTTGATGCGGAAGTAAGTCGAGAGCTCCATCGGGCAACGCACGCCCTTGGGGATGTAGCAAAACGAGCCGTCCGTGAAGACTGCCGAATTCAACGCCGCGTAAAAATTGTCCGTGTACGGCACGACCATGCCCAGATATTTCCGCACGAGCTCGGGATGTTCCTGCACCGCTTCGCTGAACGAACAGAAGATGACGCCTTTCTCACCGAGTTGTTTCTTGAAAGTGGTGCCGACGGAAACGCTGTCAAACACCGCGTCCACCGCCACGCCCGCCAGCCGTTCCCGTTCGCGCAACGGAATGCCGAGCTTCTCGTACGTTTCCAACAGCTTCGGATCGACTTCGTCCAGACTTTTCGGGCCGTCGCCTTTCTTCTTCGGCGCGGAGTAATAAACGATGCTTTGGTAATCGATGACTTCGTGATGCACCTTTGGCCACGTCGGCTCCGTCATGGTCAGCCAATGCCGATACGCCTTGAGCCGCCACTCCATCAGCCATTCCGGCTCGTTCTTCTTGCGCGAGATGAGACGAATCGTGTCCTCGCTCAAACCGGGCGGCGCGGAATCGGTTTCGACATCCGTGTAAAAACCGTATTTGTATTCCTGCTTGACCAGGCCTTCGATGGTTTCCGTTGCTGTACTCATGGCAAAAAACTCGTTAAAGCATTGCGGCGTTCATTTCCGTTTCTTCCCCGCGCAATCGGCGCACAGGCCATGAACGGCGATGTCGTAATGATCCACCTTGAAGCCCTTCGGGCGCGGTACGCTCGGCGAATCCGCCGGCAGCGCCACGTCAAAAACCGCCGCGCATTCATCGCAGTAATAGTGGCAATGCTCTTCCATGTTCGGACAGAACCGCGTCGCCCCGCGTTGAAGCTGGACCTGCCGCACCAGACCGGACTGCACCAACGCAGCGAGGCAATTGTAGACCGTCGCCATCGAGATGTCCGGCAGCGCGCGTTTGGCACGGATAAAAACCTCTTCCGCCGTCGGATGATCGAGCTTTTGGAGCAACACGTCATAAACCTGCTGCCGCTGGGACGTGAAACGAAATCCGTTCGTTGCCAGCCGCTCGGTCAGTTGCCGCTCATTCTTTTTGTTTCCCAAAAGATTCATCAGGTCACGCCAATTTAACCGGCGAAGAGCGGGCTTGTCAATATTTGGAATTATTCTAAATAAAGGCGGCCCAAGCCCGACCAGTGCCGGGCGGAAGAAATCAGATGACGCTCCTCCCCACAAAGTTCCCCTCCAGGGAGGGGGTCAGGGGTGGGTTTCGTTTGCCCGGTCGATTTTACAAAACCGTGACATTTATGCTCCCCAGCCTTGCTTAACCTGGGTATCAATTAACGATACCAACAGTCATGACTCGATTAAGCTTTAACAAGAAACCGACCTTCCTCTGGCAAGGCTTGTTGATTGTGCTTCCCGTCGTGGTGCTGGCGGCGGTTGGCATCTTCTCTCTGCGTCAGGACAAGATTTTGGCTCAACACGAAGCAACCGAGCGCGCCCAAGCCATCGCGGACGATCTCCTCCCCAAAATCTGGACCGCATTAACAGCAACGAACGACTCCAACCTCTTCAAGCATCACGCCTTTCAGATTGATCAAACGGGTGAACTGATTTTCCCGCGACCTTTCGACCCTATTCCACGGCCGCTGAGTTCAACAGAATTACCGTCGGACAATTCCCAAGCCATCGCGAAATACAACGACGCTGTCTTGCTGGCGCGGCAGGGGAAATTTCAAGAAGCTGCGAACACATTCAAAATCGTCGTGGATAAATTTCCAGACGCAATCGGCGACACGGGTCTTGAACTTGGGCCGCTGGCCCAATGGAAATTGCTCGAACTACAAAACCTCGAAACCAATCGCAGTGTCCTAAACTCTCCCAGCACAGCGGACTCCTTTTGGTCGAGCGCCATCTATCATCCCACTCCGTTGACCCCTTATTTTCTGCAACTTGTCTCGGAAGATGACCGTAACGTGCAAGAAATCTGGCAACGGCTCTGGGAGGAACACGAATTGTCGCGGGCGTTGTATTCTGCGGCGCGCGAACATCTCGGCGTCACGACGAGTCCCAAACCACCACTCCTGACAATCCAAGGTAAAGAGGCAGAATTGAAATCGGCGACAGTCGCTGCGGCAAGCATTGTGATACCCCGCTTATTCTGGTTCCAGCACTGGTTGGCCGTCCGTTACGACGGCATCCCTTCTGAAGCCGCCGATCGAACGGGGCTGACAGCTCGTGAAGCAAAACGCCAGGTCAATAGCGGATTTGACAGCAGTTTGATAGGCTCAAAAAATATAATTACCCGTGAAAACAGAATGAGCCTTGATGCGGCAGGCACACCCCGTGCGGTCACACTCGATAATCAGGAAGCCGTTCTTTCAAAGACCCCGGCAAAGCCGATCTTCCCCAAGAAGTCTAAAGGCAGAAACATTCCTGACTTGGAAGTGGTGGAAGGGCCGACTAGCTCCGAGTCCGACAGCCGTTCGGCCATGCCAACCAACTTTTGGTTCGTTTACCGCGCTGAGTCCGAACTCGGCTCACAAGTGACTGCCTTGGTGAAGGCCACGCAGATTTGATGCCCCACTTGTGCGAACCATCCGCGGCGTTGAGGCAAAGCAGCGTGCCGTTCAAGACAGGTACGCCGATTTCCAACTTGCCGTCGCCATCGAAATCACCGACCGGCCCCAAGCCGTTGGAGCCTTCGTCGTTGTTGTGAAACTCTGCCCAAAGCGGTTTGCCGTCGGCGTGAACGGCGGCATACCCGCCGCGCGCGTAAGAGCGGGCGTTGAGATAGGCATCTAATCTGCCGTCGCCGTTGAGGTCGGCTACGCTTGGTTCGGAGTACGCAAGCCACTTGCCGAAGTAATTGGTACTCGTCACGAAGGCAGGCGGAAAAATTGGCTCGCCTGTTTTACCGCTGATGACCCCGTAAATCGTGAAGAACATCTGCACAAGGTCATCGATGCCATCGCCGTTCATGTCCGCCACGGATGGAATTCCGCCCCCGAATGGCATGGCAGATTCCTTGGCAACCAGTCCTTTGCGCTGCCAGACGACTTCGCCCGTGTCGCCGCGCAACACCCAACCTTCACCGCTGCCCTTGGAGCGGCGGTGCAGGTCAACATAAACATCCAGTCCGCGCCGCCGGCCCGTGAAATGTCCGAACGTCCAATGGTCAATGCCCGCCTGCAACCCGCCCCACGGACACCCTTCGATGGAACGACGCCACTTGATCTTACCTCGCGCGTTCACACAGACAAGCGAACTCAATCCGTGCTCGTCCTCCGCCGCGAACAGGACTTCGGGACGTCCGTCGCCATCCAAGTCCGCGGCCTGCGGGCAACGCGCGCCATTCAGTGCGTAGCCAGGGGACAAGCCCATCCCCACGCCGGGCAATGACCAGAGAATCGTCGGCGGTGACGAGTGCTCCTTCCCCGGCTTAAGCACGACGATTTCCCCCGCTGCATTCTGCACGATGATTTCGTTTCGCCCATCGCCGTCCAAGTCAACGGCGATAGGAATCGTTGTGAAGCCGCCTGATTTTCCCAAATCGGATTGATGGGTAACTTTACCTTTCGTGTCAACGGTCAGCGCCTTGCCCGCCGTCAGGTCGCGAATGTGAACTTCATTAGCACTGGCAAAGACGAGGTTCAAGCGGTGACCGGGTTGCGCAAACTTCCAAGTCCGTTTCACACTCCCGTCAGGCATCAGCGAAGCAGCGCGAAAAGTGTCTTCAAACCGGCCCGCGTTGCTTTTCTCAGCGAAGAAGAAGTCGGGTCTGCCGTCGCTGTCGATGTCGGCGCGCAAAATATCCAATGAACCTTCGTCGGCAATCGTGTTCGCCGTGGGCGGCAGCGTGGCATTCATGAGCACCGGACGGACTCGCTTGAGCACAGCGAGGTCGATGAGCTTGTGTCCCTCGAGACGGCCGATATGCAGGTCGCAGTAAGTCGGCGGACGCTTTTCGCGCGTCGGCGTGTAGATGAGCTCCGAGACGCCGTCTCCATTCAGATCAGTGATCGACCACAACCACACGCCGGCGATGTCCGCCTTCACTTTACCCGTCTCACAATCTCGGACGATGAGATGCCATTGATCATCCACCTCCCCGTCCACCAGCATGTAGGCCATCTCGTCCTGGCCATCGCCGTCGAGGTCCGTCACCGGATTCGGTCCGACGTGGAGGTAATTGGGCCGGCCCTCCGGACGCGGCGCATTTTCGTTTTCGAGATACTTGTGTCCCCAGGCGTGAACCCATTTTCCGTTTTCAAAGCGAACACACTCAACGTGCAATACGAAATCGCTGATGACGAAGATGTCCTTTTGCGGCCGGTCGTGGCGGAGGCGGCTGAGCAACATGCCGTAGTTTCTACCTTTGGCCACGGGCACTTCGGCTTTCAAGTCGCCGGTTTGGCCGTTGAAAATCTGCACGCGATAATGCGGCGCGGTGACAATCTCCGGCAAGCCGTCGCCGTCCACGTCGTCCACGATGAGCGTCGGCGCGTATTGATCCTTGAGCGGGCCGGTCGTCCACGCCAGTTCGCCGTGCGGTGCGCCTTTGTCGAACGTGAAGCAATACCCCTGTCCTTCGCCCGTGTCCATGCGATGCGAGAAGGAGATGATCTGCATTCCCTTGCGATCGGGAAACAATTTGCACACGCGGACATTGCCGCCCAGTGGAAAACCATTCACGGTGAATGACCACAGCCGCTTGCCGGACAAGTCCGTGACCTCAATCGTTTTGCCAGTCAACGAAAACTTCTCCAGCGTGCCGTCGCCATCGAGATCGGCCACATTCGAGGGTTCATCGTTTTTGTTGGCCGCGATGCCAACGAATGGAGCGCCGAGGTAATACTCCCACTTGATTTCAGGTGTCACGATTCGGCCCTTGGCGGGCGTGACTCCGGAGAGCGCGACATCGTGGCGATAAACCGGCCAGTCATTGGTGGGCGCGCCAACGGCGATGCCCAAGGTGAGACCAAAGAGCAGTGCGGCAATTTTCATAGGAACAAACTTTCGTCCGACTTGCCCGGTCGCTTCGTCACCTTCCAACCGGAGCCAGCCGGCGTTTCCAGACGGGTGACTTTGTGTTCGCATCTTCGGTCGCCTTCGTGTCCTGTCCAGTCCAAACCGTTGAGTGATCAAGGCTCACCATGAATCCAAACCGCACTGGAGCGTCGCTGCGTGAGAGGGTGGACGTCGCGAAAGCGGGATTCGACTTTTCGCAAGCCGTGCATAATACTCGCTCGGTCCGGCATTTTTGCCGCGCAACAGAAATACCATGAAACAATTAACCCGCAGACAATTCACCAAAACTCTGGCCGCCGCAGGAACGGCGGCCGCCTTCTCGCAACTGCGCGTGTCCGGCGCGAATGACCGCGTGCGCCTCGGCTTCATCGGCGTCGGCAATCGCGGTGACCAGGTGCTCGACGCGTTTCTCAAACAGCCGGATGCGGAAGTTGTCGCGGTTTGCGACATTTACCAGCCGTACGTCGATTTCTCGGCGAAGAAGATCGGCACGAATCCAAAAAAGTTCAAAGACTACCGGCGTTTGCTTGCATTGAAGGAGGTTGATGCCGTCGTCATCGCCACCCCCGACCATTGGCACGCGTTGCAGACCATTCACGCCTGCGAAGCCGGCAAGGATGTCTATGTGGAGAAACCGCTGTCGCTGTGCGTGGCGGAAGGACGCGCGATGGTCGAGGCCGTGCAGCGGCACCAGCGCGTTTGCCAGGTCGGCACCAATCGCCGGTCCTCGCGCATGTGCCGCGAGATGGCGGAGTTCATCCGTGGGGGCGGTATTGGGAAGATCACGGTGGCGCGCGCATTTCACATTCAAAATGAATGGCCCAAAGGTATCGGTCAATCGCCGGACCGTGAACCGCCACCGGATTTGGATTGGGAGGCGTGGCTCGGGCCGGCGCCGAAAGTTCGTTTCAACCCGAATCGCGGGCTGTATCGCTTCCGCTGGTTCTACGATTATTCCGGCGGTCAGGTCACCAACATGGGCGTGCACTATCTCGACCAGATTCATTGGGCGCTGGGCCACGATGCGCCCCTGGCAGTCGCTGCGCTGGGCGGTCGCGTCGCTGAAATTGATGACAACCGGGAAATCCCCGACACGCTCGAAGTCACCTGGCAGTATCCGGGCGGCACGCTGGTGACGTTCTCGCAGTTCAATGCGACTGCCGCGCCGGCCGCTTTTCGCAAATGCGAAATTGAGTTCCGCGGCACGAAGGGCACGCTGTATCTGAACAGCAGCGGCTGGGAAGTCGTGCCCGACGCGATCACTTCCAATGCGTTTCCGGTGCGTTCGCCCATTGATCGTAAAGGGGAACGGGGCTGGCGCATGGGGGAGAGGCCACTGATCGAGCCAAAGCAGGTCAGCGGCGATTCCGACACCGGTCCGCACGCGCGCAATTTTCTCGATTGCGTCAAGAGCCGCGCTCGCTGCAATGCCGACGCCGAAACCGGCCACCGGAGCACAACGACCACGCTGCTCGCCAACATAGCGCTCAAAACCCGCGCCTTGTTGGAATGGGACGCGCAGGCGGAAAAGTTTACCCACCACGCTGTCGCCAACGACCTGCTGCGCTACCATTACCGCGCGCCGTACCGATTCCCGGGCTGACGTCAATAGCAAGGACCGAAAAACAAGTTGAGGGTACACCCGTGGCCCACCGGACCGGGGTGTCCGAAGGTCATTTGCGCGGGCGAGAATCCGATTGACTCGGTGGGTTGCCCGCTCAAGCATGGTTTTATTGCGTGAGTCCCCAAAAATTCGCAGCCGCTACCCCACTTCGGCGCGAGCGGGAGCGCGAGTACAGGTTTCGGCCTTGTCACCGTCGCGCCGACACCGCTATGGCTGTGTTTTGGCGCTAACCGGGATTTTACTGTCGGGACTGGTTCACGCCCAGGACACAAATGAATTCCGCCCCTACCTTCAATGGCGGGTGGGCGAATTTGCGCCCAAATGGGGGGTGCTGGACTTGCGCGGAATCAGCTTGGGCGCGGACTTCAACCAGCACTGGAGTGCGGAGCTGGCGCTCGACGCCTGGCAACTGAATTTCGAACCGCTCCACTCCGGAGTGGTGTTCGGCGAAGAACAGGTCTTTACGCTCGCTCCGCAAGCGCGATTCCGAATTCCCGTCGGGTCGGATCGCCTGTTGCTCTACTCCATCGTGGGCGTCGGCGGATCGTGGATTCAATTCAACGACCGCAAGGCGGAAGGCATTGGGCACCGGATTGACGCCGACGGCATGACCTTCTCCGCAACCGCGGGTCTGGGTTTCGACTATCTGCTGGCGCCCAACATCGCTTTCAACCTCGAAGGCAAATATGTCTGGTGCGATCCCATCGGAATCCGGATTGACGGCCGAAGACAGGACTGGGATGCGTCGTCATTTCTCGCCACGCTGGGTTTGCGGATTTATTTCGACAAACAGCCGCCGGAAATGCTGTTGAGCAAGGCGGGCGTCTTCAAACCCGTGCGCTTCTATTTCGGCACGCAAGGCGGATTCACGGTTTTGACCGATGGCGAATGGGTTTCAGGCGCCGAACTGGTGCCGAAACTCAATGCGCTCGGCGGCACGCTCAATTTGAATTACACCATCGCGCTGGGAGCGGATTTTGGCGAACACCTCGGCGGCGAACTCGCGCTGGCACACACGGAATATTCGCTGTTTCTGCCGGGAAATGGCCCGGTCGGCGAATACTCGATGTACTCAGCGATCCCGATGTTGCGGCTGCGATTTCCCTCTGCCAGCGGTCGCTGGGTGCCCTACGCGATCGCCGGGGCGGGGGTCGTCTATGGCGAGTTCCACGATGTGAAACCGGCCGGCGTTGGTCTTGGGATTCGCGCCAAAGGCACTTCGCCCGCGTTCGTCGCCGGTGCAGGGGTGGATTACTTCATCGCTCGTAATCTTTCTCTGACCTTTGAAAGCCGCTGGCGATATGCCTTGGACCAGAAGCTGGCTGTCCCGGGCGGTCCGACAGGTAAAGGAGACACCTCAGAAATTCAATTCACAGTTGGATTCCGCGCGTACCTGTTTGAATTCGGAAAGCGGAGGTGACTACGGGGGCGATCAAGGGCAAAGGCGCGTTTCAGAACTTCAAAGACACGGCCAGCCGCCTGGGCTTGCTGAAACTTTCGTGTCGGCATCGGGGCGCGGCCATGAGAGAATTCGTCGTGGCGTGAGCTGAAGCCAGCCAAGTCCGCTGCGAAAATGACATCAAGAATCGAGAATAGAAACGGCGCGGGGTTCGCAGTGGCCGACCCTACTGAAGCGCGACTGGCTGCTTCGCAGGGCAGGTGGAGGCGCCCCGCGCTCCCTCTGGGTTCGGCGTTGCGACGTCCTTGTCCCACAAGATTCAATCGGCAAATCGCCATGAGAAACGTCAATCGCGTTGAGTGAATTCACATGAAATGTTTCTTCTTTCTCTTTGGGGCGCTGCTCGCGTCGTGGGTCCTAGCAGGTTGTCAATCGCCGCCACCCGCGGCCGAAGGCAGCCTCGCGTGGGTGGAGATTGACGGACGCACAGGTGCCGAAATCCGGCAGGCGACCGTCGAGGTGTTCAAGGACGAAAGTTATCGCTTAAAAACCAATACCGTTTTGCAAGTGACCTTCGAAAAGCCCGGCGGCGCAGTGAACAACCTCGCTTACGGCGGCTGGGACTCCGGTGTGACGATCCGCGTGATTGTCCACGTCAATGTCCAAAACAACGGCTCGCACTTGCTGCATTGCACGGTATTCCGGGTGCGCGATCCCGGCGACCGCTCGGTGGAGGAGGCACGGCCCATTCATCTCGGGCGCGGGCCGTATCAGGAGTTGTTGAAGCGCGTCAAAGAAAAACTCCGCTCCGGCCCATGAAACAACTTGTTGTCACGATCTTCGCGGCGCTCATTCTTCACGGCAGTCTCTCCTTGGCAGACGGTCTGAAGCTCGAGACGGTTGCGCTGCCTGCATTGCGAATCAACGGACAGGCGGCCAGGGCGCACACGCAGGGACTGGAAATCGCGGCCGGCAAATATTATGTCACCGCGCGTCGGGAGGACGTCCGGCCGAGGCGCGCATTGCTGCTGCGAACCGAGCCAGCCGGAACGAACTGGGATGTCTGGGACATCACATCTGTTGACGCCGCTGGAAAGGTGATGGCGCTGGATCATCCCGGCGGAATGCAGTCGGACGGGAAGCGTTTGTGGATTCCAGTTGCCGAGAGCAAACGTCATGGGCGCAGCCGCATTTGCGTTTTTGCTCTGGAGGGCATGGTGGCCGGCAAGCCGCTGAAACCGGTATTTGAGTTCTCCGTCAACGATCACATCGGCGCGCTGGCGGTCGAGAGCGGGCACGGGTTGGTGTTCGGCGCAAATTGGGATACGGAAACGGTTTATGTTTGGGACCTCGAAGGTCGCCTGAAACGGACGTTGACCGGTGCCGAACTCAAGGCGCGCGACTTGGGCGTGGTCACCAGCGGTGAGGTCCGTGCGGGTGTCGCGGTTCAGGATTGGAAGGTTGTTGGCGATCGCCTCTTTGCCTCCGGCCTCTTTCGCGCGCCTGAATCGGTCAAAGTGTCGCCGAAAAGCCGCTGGATTTCCTTCGCCAATTTTTTGGAAACGGATTTCCAGCGCAGGATTTGCTTTCCACCTTTGCAGGACGGAGTCGAGCTCGCGCGTGAAGCCATGGCCGTTTTTGACGGTCTGGTTTATTTCCTGCCTGAAGATTTGGGTGCCCGCAACCGGCTCTTCCGCGTCGCTCTGGCGGACCTCCTGAAACGTGGCGTGGCTAAGGAGGCCCGCGCTTCGCAGAATCAGGGACGCATCAGCCGGTAAAAGCTATTCCCCGCCAACGGCGGAAGTATGACCTGATTGTTGGTGCCCACGACAGTAACGGCGTTGGTCACGTCGTTCCAGTTGGTGGTGCCGAGCCTGAAGTTTTGTTGGAGCACGAAGCCACTGGAGTTGGTCGGCCAGGTGAGGGCCATCGCGTTGCTCTGCGGCATTGAAACCGACAGCCACGGCACGGCGACAAAATTGGCAACCAGCGAGCGGTTCAAGATATTGGTGAACTGGTAGCTGGACGCACTGCTCACGACGGTGTCGTTCTCCGTCCAGTTGACAAACTTGAACCCGGCGTTCGGCGCGGCGGTGACGGTCGCCGTTGTGCCGTTGGTATAAACGCCATCGCCGGTACAGATGCCGCCGTTGGTGGGTGAAGCGGTCGTGTCCACGGAACTGTGTGGCGGCAGGACTTCGTTCGCGGCCGCGACGATGATTGGATATTTTTTCGTGAGGACCGGATTGTTGCTGGCGGTGGCAGTGACCGTGAGCATGAATACGCCGGCTTCGTTCGGTGTGCCATAAACCCAGCCCGTGGCAGGATCGAAGGCCATTCCGGCGGGCAGATCGCCGGAACTGGTTGCGGTGAAATTTGTGTCACTGGCAATGACCAGGCTGCGGGTAGGATACTCAACCCCAACCTCACCGTCGGGGAGATGATCGATCAATCCGATGGGTGGCGCCGCTACCATGGCCGACATTTGTGCGCCCAGGAATTTGCCGACGACTTCGACCGTTGAGAGGTCAATCGGATCCCCATTGCCGTTCGTATAAACTCCAACCCCATGAATGCCATCCGGCGCGACTCGTTCCGCCATCGCTTGATGCGTGTCCCAGTCCGCATAAGGGCCAACGTATGCGTAGTACTCGTAACGCCGCGTGACCACATCATCGCTGTTGGCCAGATTCTGGTTTGTGCCCCCCAGTTGTCCGTTCGCGCCGCCAACGCCATTCGTCGGATTGTAGTCGCCGGACATGAAGTCGGTCTGCAAGAGCTGCCACTCCACTTCGACTTCGTCCGGCTCGCCATTGCGCCAGTCTTTGGCGGCCGGGTTGTTCGTATCCGGGGTGATCAATTCGCGCAACTCAATCTGAGTGTTGGTATGGGAGGTGGTCACGATCGCTTTGACCCAGGTCGCATCGCTAAACTCAAACCCATTCGTGGGCGGCAGCGGCAGCAGGGGTGCCGGGATGACGGCCACCACTTGAGCCGGCGCGCCGGCAACGGGCGGGTTGTAGGTAAAAGTCGGGGTGGAGACGTTGACTTGCGGCCCGAGAGCCAGCGTGTGCGCCCCGCTATCAACCAACCAGTGGTAGTAAACCTTGGTTGGTTGATTGCGATAACCAACACCGAAGTGTTCCCCGCCGAAGTTCAACGAAGGATTTGTGAATGCGTGACCTTGCGTCGGGGGGATGTTGGTGGTCGGCACGGCGGTATAAGCCGACCAATCCGATCCCGTCCAGACCGCCTCATAACGGACCAGCACATTGGTGTGCCCCGGAACCGAGACGGTGTCTTCGGTGATCTTCGGTGTGCCGTAGTGATTGTAATCGTAGGTGTAAGTGATGTCCGTGCTGCGAATGTCATCCAGTTCGATCTCGAAACCGTGACACGGAACGCCGGTGTCATTGACGGTGTCGAAGTTGTTGATGCTGCCGTAGGCGATGCTGGCGCGCGCCGAGCCGCCGCTCAGCGCGAACAGGCAGAGCGCCACGAGGGCGGGCAGCCATGACGATGACCGGGAAATCCGCAGGCGGCTCCCGGAGGTTTTGATTTCAGATGATTTTTTCATAATGGTCTGGGTGTTTGGTTTGGTTTGGAATTTGTGAAACGGTGGTGAGTCAAAAATGGATCAACCGGAAGAAGCCGCTAACCGTCAGCGGTGAAACGATGACCTGGTTGTTCGTGCCAACGACGGTGACGGCGTTTGTCACGCTCGCCCAGTTGGTCACGGTCAGGTCGTTGATGTGTTGCAGTTGAAAACCGGTTGAAGGTGTCGGCCATGAAATCAACACGGCATTGGTGGTGGTCGGTGTGATGGTCAGCGTCGGCGGGTCGGGGGCGACGAGCGTGAACGCGGCGTTGCCGGTCACCAATTGATAATACTTGTCGCCGACGTAGGCAATCTGACGGAAGTACTGTCCGTCGCCGCCCGCGCTGGCAGCCAGGCACCAGTCCGGGATGCCTTGCTGCCACGCTTCAATCTGCACCCAATACTTCGTGCCGGCAGCGGCCTGAAATGGGGTTGGCAGCGTGAACTGGTAGTCGTACATCGCCACGCTGCCGAACGTTCCGGCACTGGTCTCGCCGGCGTTGCCGCCGGTTTGGTAATGGACCAGCGGATTGGGCGCAAAAACACTGCCGATATCCGGCTGTGAGCCGCCCGTGATGGAAGACCAGATTTCCACGGTGAAATCAATCACGGGGCCGCCCATGCCGAAATGGGTGGGATCGAATCCCCCGCGCCAGTGGATTTCAGTGATCGTCTGGGTTGTCGCCAAAGAAAAACCGTCCCAGACATACTGATCGTAATCGCTGCCGTCTGGGTCCCACCACGATGACTGGTAGAGCGTGCCACTGCCGTTGTGCGGCTGGCCGTAAGCCACGGCAGCGCGCAGGTACGAAGAGAGTGGCGTGAGGAGCGTAACCAGCCCCAGTGTTTTCATGGTCGTACAGGTTCTTGCCGACCACGAAGCCTGACTGGGAACAAATCGGCCAGGCTGCCCTTTGGGTGTGGCCGTCAAGCACGCAGAAGCCCGACTTGCCGGATTCAGGCAGGCGATGATTAATTTTCTCATGGTGACAAATCTGTTGGCGTTGTAATTACAAAGGCAAACGGATGAAGCCACATCACATCGACGTGGCGCAGCCGGGGCAGCGCACTGCGACGACAGTTCACCTGTCGTCATTGCAGCGCGCCAAAGGCATCAGAGCAGCAGCACGGTGTGGCGAGTTGAAAGAAGCGATTCCGAAATCGCCAAAGACGTGATACTATGCGGAGGGAATGAATCGTCGACAGCACGCGAACTGAAGGGGAGCGGAGGAAGAGGTACCGAAGTCGATGATGGGGTTCGGGTACTGGATCCGACGTCGCCCTTTGGGGCTTCGATTTTGCCGCAGGAGACAAATTCCAACCGATGATCCGGTGAAGAAGAATCGGCATTCGCCAGCACACACAAGCCACGCGCGATTATGCCGTGCCGGTGTGACCCGTTCGCCACACTGGAAACTCCAATCCTAGCGTGACTCAGAACCAGGGTCGTGCCGCTGTCACGCACGGCAAAGAACGGCGTGTGAGATCGATCCAATGAAGCAGCGAGCGCGCAGAGTTCGGGCAGCGCGCCCAAAGACCCACACAGGTAGGCCAGCAGGCAGGTCACCCCGGTCAGCCATCGAATGTGTTGAGCCATTGCTGCACTTTTTTTCTTCATTAACATCGTTTACCGTGCGGTCAGGTTGTTGGAGGCGGAACAGGTTGAACCGCGCCCTGACAGTTCTGTCGTGCGACTCGGAAGGGAAATCAAGTAATTAGACCAGAAAAAAATTGCCGCTAATTGTCATGCTGGACGACAACCTAAGCGAAGCGCGGCGCGCAACCAGCGGGTCAACGGAATTCGAATTCGTAGCCGAGAGTCATCGCCATTTCCGGCGGACCAAACCGGATCGTGTCAGCGTCTTGCGTGATGTCGGGAAACTTCAGCGGCACCTTGCGGTTGCTCGTCAGCAATATCCAAGACTTGTTCAACTTCTGTCCAGTGGCGGTGCCGGACAACTGACCGAGACGAAACTCAATCCCACCACCTCTCACCACCTCATAAATGACGACTCTGCCCGGTGCGGGTGATCGAACCGCAATGGCACCGCTGGTTTTCACCGGGCCGAAATCGAACAATTTGTCAGAAAAGAAATAATCGTAATCGCGACTGCGCACAACTTCGACGGTTTGACCCTGAACACGCGCGCGGTACTGGCGGAAGTTATTTGTGTCCACAATGAGATAACCGTTCTCCGGCAGCGTGAGTCCATCCACCTCCCAATCCACGCCGCCGCGATTCGACCAGATGCGCGCGCCGTTCGAGTAGGTGGCGATCTGACGATGAATGTCATCGCCGTCGTCCGCCGGTGACGAGCCGAAGTCCACGCGGTCCATGCGCGACAGGCCGAGCATCCGATGAAACGCGCTGGACAAGTAATAGAGTTGCACGCGTCCGCCCACGTTGGCTTGCGACGTGCCCGGATAGCCGGAGATGATTTGCGGTCGGCCGAAAGAAATCGCCAGGCCCATGTTCGTGGCGTTGTAGTCGGGCAGCGCGAAGGGCGCTCCGGCGCCGCTGTTGAGCAGGCGCTCGCGGTGGATGACGTCGAGGAACGGATAATATTCCCAGCGCGCGGCCTTCAGGGTTTGCGGCTCGATGCCGATGCGACCGATGGTTTCCGGCGTGCGCCAGGGGCTGAAGATGCCGGCGTCCATGATGCCCGCGAAGGGTTCGCAGTCCACTTCGGAAAAGACCGGCACGTTGCCAAGAAACTTGCGCGCCCACTCGAAGAACAACTTCTCCTGTCGCAAGTGCTCGCTGAGCGGGTAATGCCTGCCGCGGAAGTCGTAATAATGTTCCGGCAACAGCGAGGCGTGAACGTCCAAGTAGAGCGCGGTCGGCTTCACCTTTTCCTTGAAGATTTTCAGGTTGTAAAGTTCGGTGATCGGCGTGCGCAGAAAGTTGCGATTCGCAAGTTCGCGACCGAGTGTGCCTTGGCGGCGCAGGCCGTTGGCCATCGGAATGTAGAGGTTGGGCAGGCAACGGGTGGAGTCCCAGTAGCCGCGTTTCATGACGCCCGGGCTTTCGTAACGCACCCATTCGGGCGTCCAGCCTTCGGCTTTACGCGGGCCTTCAGGAAAGAGGTCCGTGTACATGTCGTAAATCGAGTAGAGCGCGCCGAACGGCTCGACGAGTTTGCGGTCGCCGGGCCAGGGCGCGTAGGCGAGCCAGATGAAATCGCGGACACCGCGGCCGGTGAGTTCATCGAGAAAGTCTTCGTAGCGCTCCCGGATCGGATAACCGGTCATGATGGTCACGCGGCCGGGCAATTGCGCGAGCGTGGGCGGCGCGGGCAGACGGATGGTAGAGCGGTAATGCGCCATCGCCTCCTGCGGCCCTTTGCCGGTGAAGACGAACGTGTAGGTGATGTTGGTGTCGCAATACGTGTGAACGTCGTAGGCGCCGGTTGACTCGTCGAAGTCGAAGCCGCGCGGTGTCGAATCAGAACCCACCATCTCGGTGATCCCGTTCTGCATCGTGAAGCACCAGTAGCGAAGGCAATTGTAATTGTACTTCAGCTTGAACGGCTCGATCGGCGGTTCGAACACGAAATACTTCGTGACAAACATCCGCGTCGGCGACAGACGCGCGCCGTGATGATTGCCGATGCCAAGACGGTCGAGATGCACGCGCTCACCGTTGTCCGTGTCGATTTTAAAGCGAACAGCTTTGTCGCCTTGCGCCATCGAGACGTGGATAGCAACGCGAATCGGCGACGGCAATCGTGGATGTTCCAGCAGGTGCGTTACGCGAAAAGAATCCTTCCCGGTCTCCACACTGACGGAATTGTTCGCGTAACTGTCACGCTCGCCATTGAACGCGACGTAAAACCCATCGAACGAAAACGAGCGATCATCCACGCGAACAGTGATGGGCGCAAACAGCAACCCACGCGAGCGGGAGAAGGAGATTTCGATGTGTTCGTCGCTCTGCCAGACGAGCCGACAAGTATCGCCGTCAGCCTGGCTCGTAATCGTGGCCGACAGGACATGGCCAGCGAATGCACAGAATAGTGACGCGAGAATGGCGGCGCGAGGTGTTGATTGCATTGATGACTTTTCCGACGCTAGATTTTTACTTCACAATGGGAAGCGGCGCCATACTGCTTTGCGATTCTATCCGACGCAACGTGACCGTCGCCAGTCGCAGGTAGTTGCGCGGGCGCGTAGTCTGTCCGGGTTTCTTGAAACCATCGACATTCCACACATAAAGAATCTTGTTCGGCTCAAATTCAATCGCGTCGGGATACGAACCGCCGTAACCGGCGAACACAATGACGTGGTGCGACCAGGTGCGCCCGGCGTCGCTGTTGAGCATGAGGCGGCGCTCGCGGCGGTTGCCCTCGTATTCCTTCACGCCATAAGCGCATAGAATCAAGCCGTTACTAAGCAACAGAAGACGCGGATCGACGCCGCGCAAACCCGTCGAGACGGGTTTGCTCCAGGAGCGTCCATCGTCACGCGACCGGCAGGTGTACATGGCGTCGTAATCGTTCTCATTCAAGCATCGCGCGTGACCGGACGGTGTTGATAACTCCCGCCCGGTGATCAGCAGTGGTCATTGCAGGCGCGTGGCGCGTTCCTGCATCCAGAGAACGTCCACGTTATTCGCGCCGTATTTGGTCCGGTTGCTCACCAGGTCGAGATCGTGCTTCGACAGAGGCGGACAGGTGCGAGGATCGCGCCATTTCTTGATTTCGGAATGACCATCGGCAAACGAAAAGCCGCCGGCGCGGTTGTGATAGCTCGCCGGGACATCGACGATCTGCCAGGAGGCGGGTTGATTGGGATACCCGCTCATATCAATAACGAAATAGCCGTCATTGATGCTATCTTCCCGTTCATCCAAAAAGACCGCGGTGCCCGACGGGCCGGGGTCGGTCATGTCGAACATTTTTCGATAAGTTTTATATCCGCCTGGCGATTCGCCATACAGCGGGCGTCCCCCCACCCAGCAACTCATGGACATGCTCCTGATGCGCGGCACAAATTTGCCCTGAGCATTTCTTCCCGTGCTTTTGTCGGCCGGACATTTCCAAATGCCGAGCGAATTGCCACAATACCGCCAGAGCACGCTGGCCTTGTTGTATTTATCGGCGTTCCAGTTGCTGTCATCGCTGGGATTGTCCAGCGTGAGGTCGTTTCCGGCGGTCCAATCGGGTACGTCCCCAGCCGCGCCTGCCGGTCTCCACTGTGAAGCTCCCACCAGTTCGTCCCGATAATCGTCGGAATAAAGTTTCCAAGCGATCAGCAATTGCCGGTGATTGTTCATGCACAAAATGCCTTGCGCCTTCTGTTTGGCCTTGCCTAAGACGGGGAGGAGCAGGGCCGCCAGGATGGCAATAATTGCGATGACGACCAGAAGTTCGATCAACGTGAAACCCCACCGCTGGTTCGGGTCCTTCCCTGGCCCCAGCGGTGGGTGCACAACGGTTCTCATGTTGATTCACGGCCCGACCCGCATCATTGCGCTCGCACGCGATAGAATCTGGTGTCCGGAGCGCTGGCCGGCGCGCTGAAGGATTTGGTGGTGCCGTCTCCCGCAACCCCCGGTCCTGCATCAAGCGTCCAGGCATCGGTGATCGCATTCTTGAAGTCCACGAAGTATTGATGGCCAACAACAGTGGCGTACGAGAAGGTGATGTTGCCACCGGAGAATTGCGGATTGAGAATTTGCACGATGCCTATCGGCGCAGTGCGACTCATGTAAGCCTTTACTGAACCCGCAGTGGTCGAATTGATTAGAGTCTCCACGCCGGTGGTGCGATTTACCGAGTACCATTCAATGTCGCACCCGCCGCTGTTCTGAAAGAAGATCAAGCGGAATGGATAGACCCCGTTGGATTGTACCAGAAAATCAAAGGTCGTCGTGGCGGTACCGTTGTCAGTGTTCGGGGTTTCAAAAATTCCCAATTGCAGGGTGGCGTCGGCCCGCGTGAAGTCCGGACCTGCCGAGAGTTTGAATCCGTCGTTCCTGCGCACGCCAAACCGATACAGACCCGCGGTAAGTTCGAGGTTCGCAGTTGCGGCCATCGCGATGTGCTTGTGAGCACCGGGATCGATGCAAGGGAATGGTCCGTCACCGGGGAACGACCCTTGATCCGTAGCGTCGATGCTGTAATTGATGACCAGCGTTTCCGAGAAGATGCCGGTTGGATTGCAACCCGTCGCTTGGTTGACGGCGGGCAGACCGGTGCCGGGATCAATGAGCAGGCCGCCAACCTGGTTTTCTCCCCGGGCGGCGGTGTTCGGGAACGTGAGGTCCTGGAGCTGCTCGTGATAGTGGATTGCAACGTTGAATCCGTTGGTCAATCCCGAACCAGGCGGGGTGGCCCAGATGCCCAGAAGAACCGGCAAGTTGGCCACTCGGAATGTCCATTGGTTGGTGAACAGTCGCGTGCCATCGCCAAAGACCAGGCGATTGGTGTGCACTGAGTTCAGGGCCAACTGACTCGCGGGTTGGTACGTGATCAATGTCCCGGCAAGGTTGGTGCTGATCGTGGCCGAAGCGGTCACATCGACGTTGTCGAACTGGTAGTTGATGGTGTTGGTCGCCACAGAGGTGTCGCGATTGACAATCGCGATTTTGATCGGCGAATCCGGCAGCGCGTCCGGTAGCGCCACGCTCGTTGAGTTCGACGCCGGCGAGGTGTAGCCCACGACCGGTGGGTTGGTGACGGCACCGACGACCGGCGCGAAGACAAGATAATTCATTTGGAGATTGAGGCTGGCGTCCGGGGCGGTCATCCGCAGCGTATTGACGCCGGACAAGTTGAGGACCAGCGGACTACCGAAGGCATTGCCTAGACGCACGTAAACGTGGCCCGCACCGCTGTTGGGCACCGGGAAGCTGCCCAGTGAAAATGTCGCTTGATTGCTGGTAGTGGTGTTTCCCGTGACGAGATCCAACCGGACTGACTGCGCCACCTGGCCGGCACAACGCAAAAAGACATTATATTTTCCAGCGGGGAAGGTCCGCGAATAGTTCAACCATTCCCCTTGCTCGACCAGGCTGACATCAAACTCGCTGGCGCTGGCATCCGTGTACTTTTGGCGTTCGGTGTCAATTGACAGCCGCGTGTCCACTGCGTCGGTGGTGCGATAATCGCCCAGCGTTGCTGGAGTAACATCGTGGAAATCCACCTCTGGCGTGCCGACGGCGCTGAGGTAGCCATTGGGCGCGGGATTATCCATGAAGTTCCCGCTATTAGTGTTGTAATCTTCCGCTTCGATCACCAACGCGCTCGGTTCGGTGAAGGTATCGAAGAGCAGCGGGAAAGTCGTAGGCTGGCCGCCAGAGTCCTGCACGGTGATCGCCCCCGTGTAAATGGTGTTGGTTACCAGGCCGGCAAAGGTCGCGCTGATGCTCGGGGTACCGGCCCCGGTGATGATCAGGCCACTGCTGACATTGCTTCCATTCAAGACCAGTATGACGCCTGAGGATGGAATGGTGTTGGTGCCAATCGAATTCGCGGAGAAAGAAATCCCATTCGCGACGGGCCAGAAGAGGTTGCCTTGGGGAGGTGGACTTGGGGCAACACTGCTGATTATCGGCGGCTCCGAAGCCCCCGGCGGAAATACGGCCGCGAATTTATAAGCTAAAAAGTCAATATCCACGCAGCCCATTTAGGCGCTTTGGGACATGCCCATTTCGATGTGGTTTCCACTGCCGCCGCCGGCTTCCCCTCCGGAGGTGGCGGCCGTCACATGGAAGGCTTGCGCCGAGATCGATCCATTCGTGTAAACCAGAACCAAATGAGTGCCAACGCCCGAGTTGTCCTTCTTGACGACAATCCAGAATTCATTCCATTCCGTCGGATCAAGCGGCAAGAACTGCGAGGCCACTTCAGTGAAATCGATGTTGTTGTTGGGTGTAATTCCATTGAGTCCATTTAACATAAGTCCCTGAAAGTTGGCTTTCGGTGTGGCAGTGAGGCCGCCGCCCGTGTCGTTGCTCGTCACCAATGAAAAGCCGAGCTTGCCGATCGCCGCTTGACGGGGGTTGAAAAAACCATTGGCGTTATCGGCAATCAGGTAACCATCCCCGGCAGCCGGATAGGGTTGGGGTCCGCTTCCACTCTCGCCGCTGGGGTAGAGATTATCCACTGCATTCGTGGTTTTGGCCGGCGTGGGAACTCGAGCGCGAAAAGTAATCGTGAACCCATCATCTAAAAACGTATCCGCCGGGGGACCACCGAGGTCCGTCCCCATGTCGTGGACGAACTGTATCTTGCGATCCGTTCCGGGTGGGGCGGAGAAAACGCATCCGCCGCAGCCATTATTTGTAAAGCTGGCACCACTCTGCTGGTCCGGTCGGCCGGTGTCCTGAATACGCAGATAGTTCACGTTGGTTGCTGGATAAGTCAGATCACCTTCCAGGAAGGCGGACACGCCGCCCGGCGGGTTGGCATTGGAGAGTATCCCGCCAATGCCGTCCCCAGCCCATTCGCTGGAACCGTTGCTTTTATTCCAAGTACCATCCAGGGAATCGAAAACGCCAGTCCCGGATGCCGCCGCGTCGCCGCGGAAAATATAATTCCAACCTCCTGCGGGATCGGGATAAGCAATACCGGGATCGGCGGCGTTGACCGATTGGCTGGCAAGGGTGAGACAAATGAGAATCCAAGAGTGGGAGAGCATTCTTTTCATAGGCTTCGCGAAGGGTTAACTGGGTTCTGCCGGAACTTGACGCGACCTTGGGATAGAAAGCAAGTGTTTTTTTGGAAATATTGATCGTCGCCACCTGGCCTTTCTGCCATGCCTTTGAATACATCGCCGAGAGATCCACAGAACAGAATCATAGCCGATTCCCTTGCTCTGCGTAACCGCCCCAGTGAAGCCATCGAGATCAATGAAGGCGAAAATGCTCCTCCGCCGCGCGAAATCAAAAGCTATTTTGCCCTGACGGTGTACGTGAGATCATCCAGCGACACATCGACGAAATGACCGCCAGTCTGGAGGTTGAAGAGCCCGAAGCGGTCGAAGGTCGCTCCCGACCTTCGGTGTTCCGGTTTGAGGGTGAGCGTTTGTGTCTGTTTGTCGAACGTCACGATGATTTGACCACTGCCATCGGTGGCACGAGGCGAGTAACGAATCGACCATTTGTGCACAAGTCCGTCCGGACGAATGATCGGGCCGGAATCTTCTGAAATCCCCGTTCCACTCGCTGTGGTATAAGCTGGACGAAAATAGTGACCGACGCGGCTCGGGCCTTCGATAAGAATTGCCAACAGGTTTTTCTGCCGCTCTTTGATTTCAGACGTGACTTTATTGGTTTTGGAAGCCGAATCGAACCAGCCGAGGAAAACAGCACTGTCCGAACCGGCGCCGTTGAATGCCAATTTCCCCGACGCAAACAATTCGTCGTCCAGAGTCAGCGGACCGACCTTGTCCGCATAGTAAGCGAGTTTTTCATCACGCCAGATGATGCCGCCAATTTTTCCTTTCGTCGTCTCGTTTGCACGCGTGTAGCCAAAATAATCGTACGGCCGGATGACGCGTTCTTCAAACTCGACCTTGTTGCCTTTTGCTTCCCAGCCGGTTTGCAAATCAAGCACGTGGCCATCAAGAGTCAAATCACTTACATACGCCTCCATCCCGCCACCGGTGACCTGTACGTTGAACGCACCGAAACGATCGAACGCGGCGCCATCCGCTTTGTGTCCGGGCGCCAGTGGCTGTGAGTATTTCCGGCCATCAACCATGAACGTGAGCAGTCCATTGCCGTCGCTTGCGTCCGGGTCGTAACTCAAGGTCCATTCATGCACCGTTCCATCGGCGAGGAAGGGTTTGGTCGTGGTCGTCTGGTAGCGTTCCCCCTCGAAACAACCGCCGCCGCCGGTCAACCAGTTGCGCGTACCGTATTCGTAAAAAAGCCAGTATCTGCCACCGTTGCCGTCGATGCGGAAGACCAGCGAGTTGGGCGTCCGCCAGCCGCGCGACTTTTCGTTGAACCAGCCGATAAGCATTCCAGCGGCGCCATCGTCCCTGGTGACGGCGAACTTGCCGGAAGCGGTGAGTTTGTCCTGAAGGGTTTTTGTCGGAATCACCTTCGCATAATAGGCCGGCGTGATCGAGCGTTGAATCCACCCGCCGATTTCTCCATTGGTGCTTCCGGTGTAGCGGGTCGTGCGAAATCCGAAATCCTGCCGCGTGATGGGAATGGGATTGGGTATGAGTTGGTTGCGATAACCTTCCCAGTGTGGATCGGCCTTCGAGTCCACATGGCGCTCGCGGCCAGTTTGTGCGTTCGCCGCCGCGACTACCGCAACAATCAGGAGCAGGTTTTTGAACATGCGGTTAAAACTGTTCAAGGCAGTCGCTGGCTCACTGGAGTTTGCGATGTTGTCGCGCTCGAACCAACTGGCTTCGCTTCAAACCAGAAGTTCCTTGACCGCTTCCCCCTCCACATCCGTGAGCCGGAAATCGCGACCTTGGAAGCGATACGTCAGCTTCGTGTGATCGAACCCAAGCAGGTGAAGCAGCGTTGCGTGAAGATCGTGGACGTGGACCCGGTCCTTCACCACCTGGAAGCCGAACTCATCGGTCTCACCCATCGTAACGCCCGGTTTGATACCGCCGCCAGCCAGCCACACGGTGAACGCTTGCGGATGATGATCGCGACCGAGTTTGCGGCCCGCATCGGGATTGCTCTCCACCATGGGTGTGCGGCCAAACTCACCGCCCCAAAGCACCAGTGTATCGTCGAGCAAGGCGCGCTGTTTGAGATCTTTGATCAGGGCGGCGCTGGCCTGGTCGGTCTTGCCGGCCTGATCCTTGACGCCTTTCACCACCTCGCTGTGATGGTCCCAACCCTCGTGGAAAAGTTGAACAAAGCGGACTCCGCGTTCAATGAGCCGGCGCGCAAGCAGGCAGTTCATCGCGAAGGAAGGTTTGCCCGGCTCGGCACCATACATTTTGAGCGTCTCCGGCGATTCCTTGGAAACGTCGATCAACTCCGGACCGCTGGTTTGCATCCGATACGCCATCTCGAACGAATTGATGCGCGTCGCAATTTCCGGATCACCCATCGCGTCGAGATGTTTTTGGTTCAGTTCCTTGATCAGGTCGAGCGTGCGCCGCTGCATCTTTTCGGTGATGCCTGCGGGGTTTGAGAGATACAGCACCGGGTCGCCGGATTTGCGGAACGGAACGCCCTGATAAATCGTCGGCAGAAATCCGCTGCCGTAAAGCGCCGCGCCGCCGCTGAGCCCTCCGGCTGAATTAAGCACGACGAAGCCGGGAAGGTTTTGCGCTTCGCTGCCGAGTCCGTAGAGCACCCATGAGCCGAAACACGGCCGGCCAAACTGCGTCGAGCCAGTCTGCATCAACACCTGGCCGGGCGCGTGATTGAACGCGTCGGTGGTCATCGATTTCACAATGGCAATGTCGTCCACCACTTCGGCCAGATGCGGCAACGCCTCGGAAATTTCCGCGCCGGATTTCCCGTGCTTCGCGAACTTGAATTCGGAAGCGTAGAGCGCTGCGTCGGGCTTGATGAACGCGTACTTCTGTCCCATCACGACTTCCTGAGGAATCGGCTTGCCGGTGTATTTGGCGAGCGTGGGCTTGTAATCGTACAGATCGAGCTGGCTCGGTCCGCCGCCCATGAAGAGATAAATCACCCGCCTGGCTTTGGGCGCAAAGTGGGGTTGATGCGGAGAGAGAGGATTTGTGACCTTGGGTGTCGTGGTCGCACCAAACACGCTGTCTTTGCCAAGCAAGGAAGCGAGCGCGATTGAACCAAGCCCCACGCCGCATTGGCGGAAGAACCAGCGGCGGGTGGTGAGTCTGGCGTGTTCCAGGCGAAGCTCGTCAGTTAAGTTCAATTTCGTCTTCATGGCGTGTTAAGTACCCAAAATCCAAATACCCAAACACCCAACGTTGCGATTTGGCGATTGGACTTTCTTGGGGCGTTGGGGCGTTGGGTGTTTTGCTTTTGGGCATTTCATTCCTTCGTTATCGTTTCATCCAGATTCAAAATCGCGCGCGACACCATCGCCCACGCGGCGACCTTGTGCAGGTTCACATTGGCCGGCATTTGCTTGGGGTCGGGCAACGCGACGTTCACCGCTGCCGCCGTCCGGTTTTCAAAATAATCATATTGCTCCTGCCAGAATTTTAATAGTGCTTCCGACTCAGCGGCAGTGGGCTTGCGACCGGTGCACAAGCGGAATGCGTAAGTAGCGCGCGTGCGTTCATCCGAACCGCCTTCCTTCAACACACGCAACGCCATCGCTTGAGCCGCTTCCACAAACGTTTTCTCATTCAACGTCGTCAGCGCCTGCAACGGTGTGTTCGAACGGACGCGGCGGGTGCAGGCGTTGTCGGCGGGCGGCGCATCAAAGGCGATCATGGTCGGAAACGGCAGCGAGCGTTTCCAGAACGTGTACATGCCGCGGCGAAAGCGGTCATCGCCTTTGGTTTCCGGCCAGTTGAATCCGCCGTAAACCGTGTCACCGACGCTGGCTGGAATGGGCGGGTAAACACTCGGCCCGCCGATCTTTGGATTGAGCAGTCCGCTGGTCGCCAACGCGATGTCCTGCACCGTTTCCGCCTCCACGCGGAAGCGCGGCCCGCGCGCCAGCAGCCGATTGAACTGGTCTTTGGCGTAGAGTTCCGGAGTGACTTTCGACGACTGGCGATAAGTTGCTGAAGTGACGATGAGCCGGTGCATTTCCTTGAAACTCCACCCTTTGTCCATGAATTCGCAAGCCAGCCAATCCAACAGTTCGGGATGCGACGGCGCATCCACGCGCGTGCCAAAATCTTCCGGCGTGGTGACGATGCCCTGGCCGAAATATTCCTGCCAGGTGCGGTTCACGATGACGCGCGCCGTGGTCGGACTGCGCCGGTCCACGAGCCATCTCGCCAGCCCAAGGCGATTGTGCGGCGCGCCTTCGGGAAAAGGATGCAGCACCGATGGCACATCGGGTTGAACTTCGTCGCCGGGACGCAGGCGGTCACCGCGTTTGAAGATGTGAGTCACCCGCGGCACTTTGCGTTGCTGGAGGGCGAGCGTGGTGGGCGGATAAGGCCAGTTCGCGAACGCCTCGTCGATCTGCTTGTTGGCTTCGGCAAAAGTTGGATCGCCAAGTCGGAACGCGTTGAACAATGCCAGGTTTTGTTCCGCGGTTCTTTTTTCCGCAGGCACCGCCAACACTTTTCGCTGCGCAGTGGTCAGCGGATCAACTTTGAGCGGACCGGCATTGGTCGTGACGCTCAGGCGGAAACGACCGATCATGTGGCAATCGAGCCGCGAATCCTTGTCCAGTCCGCCTTCACCGCCTTTGAAATTCTCGTGCAGTTGAATGAACAATCGTGTGCCGCCGGGAAATCCGACCGGTTCCTTGCACTCGAAGACAGCGCGATGATCTTGATTGCGTCGCTCCGGCGTGACCGCCGCCGTCCAGCCGGTCTTCTCCGAATCGCCATCAATCGCATTGGTGATGCTGAACCCGGCTGCTTCCTGATCGGCCATGGCGCGTTCGAACGCGACCTTGTTCGTAACCATTGGATTGTTTTTCGGATAAGCATCGACCGCGAATTCTTTCAGGAAATAGTTTCCCTTGCCCATCAAGCCCGGCCCGCCATAAGGCAGATTGGGATTCGTCAACACTTCAAGCCGGAAGCCGGTGATGTTCGTCAAGGGCGTATCCACCCAGAACTTCATCACTCCGCCGCGCTGAAGGTCGCCGCCGCCGAGGAGGGACGAATCCTCCAGTTTTTCAAATTTCGTGGCGAAGTTCATCCAATCGTAGGGGTCGAGCACCGTCCAATGGCCTTCAGTGCCAGCGGGGCCTTTCTCCCACGCCGCCATGCGCTCGGTGAGGTTGGTGGCATCGTGCATGGCTTTGGTTTCCAGCTCACGCACTTTGGCGAGAATTTCATCACGCTGTTTTTGCTGCGCCGGTGTCGGCACTTCCAAAGACGGTTCGTCGTCATTGTTCAGAAACGCATAAAGCTGGTAATACTCCTTCTGCGAGATGGGATCGTATTTGTGGTTGTGACACTGGCAGCAGTTGATGGTCAGACCCAGCCAGGCTTTGCCCAGCGCATCCATGCGGTCAATCATGGCCTCGACGCGAAATTGCTCCGGTTCGATCCCGCCCTCCTGATTCAGCATCGAGTTGCGCAGGAAACCCGTGGCCACGCGCTGCTCCAGCGTGGGGTTCGGCAACAAATCGCCGGCAAGCTGTTCAATGGTGAATTGGTCGAAGGGCAGATCGCGATTGAACGCCCTGATCACCCAATCGCGATACGGCCAGATGCTGCGCGGCACGTCCTTCTCGTAGCCGTTCGTATCGGCATATCGGGCCGCATCGAGCCAGTGGCGGCCCCAGCGCTCGCCGTAGTGCGGTGACGACAACAAGCGCTCGACCAATTTGTCGTAAGCGTCGGAACTGCGGTCGGCGAGGAAACGATCAACTTCCTCAATCGTCGGCGGCAGTCCGGTCAGGTCCAAGCTCAGGCGGCGAATCAGCGTGATGCGGTCGGCCTCCGGCGAAGGTTTGAGTTTTTCCTTTTCGAGTCGGGCGAGAACAAAATTGTCGATGGCGTTCCGCACCCACTTTTTGTTTTTGACTGCAGGTATCGCCGGGCGCACCGGCGCTTTGAAGGCCCAATGGTTTCGTTTATCAGCGCCCTTCGCATCCAATCCATCGGGCCAGCTCGCGCCTTGATCAATCCACGCCCGCAACAGACCGATTTGCTCGGCGGTCAGACGGTCGCCCTTTTGCGGCATGACGAGGTCTTTTTCCAAACCGGCCACCAGGTGTATCATCCGACTCTCCTCGCTCTTGCCGGGCACAATCACCGGACCATGCTCGCCGCCTTTCAACGCGACGGCTTTGACATCCCAACGCAACTCCGCCTTTTGCCGGTCAGCTCCGTGACACGAATAACAACTCTTGGAGAGGATCGGCTGAATGTCTTTGACGAAATCCACTTTCCGGGCGGCAGGCGGCGGCAATTTGGAAACATCGACTGCGGCGGCAGCGCCAGCCACGGGCAGGAAGCAAGTCGCACCCAAAAGGCACCCCACGCATCCGATGAAGCGTGTTGTGAAAGCACTGACTGTCATATTCGACTTACTCAATGAGTTTCTTAGCATTATCAAACAAACTCCAGTGCAGGAGGTCACCCTAATGGGCGATTCGAATGTAAATATTACCCAGCCACTTGTGGTGGACAAGAATTAAACGCGACGCTCTTTCACAGGATTCTGCTGGGAAGACAGCCCCAAAACAAGTTGATTTGCAGCGAACGGCTGGCTATTCTCACTGTGATGAATGGCTTGAGCGAATACTGCAAAGACGCAATTAAGCTTGCTGTGGTCAAAAAACTGGGAGCGGGCGAGGGGTATTCGGCCAGAATTCCAGGCTTCTCTGGTTTGGTGGTTTTTGCGCCAAACCGGACAGAAGTGTTGCGCGAACTGCAATCCGCACTGGAAGGTTGGGTGGAACTATCTCTGTCGCGCGGTGACGGACTGCCTACGCTTCATGCCGTCGAAGCTGTCGCTGGTTAATCCGCTTCCAGCCAATCCTCACGACTGATTCCGGTTTCCTTCAGGATTTCGCTCACCATTCCTACGCTCAAGACGCTTCCGTGTGGATTCGGAACGGGAAGCTTCATTGCGCCACGAACCATGAATTGATGCTTTCCGCCAACGTACGGCCCGTCCCATCCAAGTCTTCGCAGGCGTTTGATCAATTCGCGGCGTGATATAGGTGTAAGACGCATCGCAATGCCATTACGCTAACGAGAATCTACACTCCACCGATCCATTTGCGGTCGTCCCAAACCGCCTTCAGCGAAGTTAGATTACGCCGATCAAAAACGTTCTTCGCAGCGGTAACAACTTTGCCCTTCTTCAAGTTGTTGTAGGCATCGCTGGCGCTGATGGCGACGAACTGGAGCACGCTGGGATCGCGGTAACAATCAATCATGCAGCGCGTGCAGCCGTCGCGAATCAACTTCGACTCATCGAACTCGTAAATGTTGCACATCGGCGTTTCCCAGAAGTGGCACCGATAGAGATCCAGATTCCAGTCGAGGTAAAAATATTTGTGGCCGCCGAGACAACCAAACTTCTCCGGCTCTTTGCGCAAGTGGCGCTGCATTTCCTTGAGCGACTCGGTGGGATTGACGACCGGAAAACCGCTGCGGGCTTTCATCTGTTTGATCTTTTCGAAAACCTGAATCAGCTCCTCGGTCTTGTAGCTGACCAGACTCGAATCGCTGAAACTGAGATAGCTCGACGCCAGTGACGTCAGCGGATAACTGAAGGTGCAACTCTTGAAACCAAGCTCCGTCAGAAATGCCGGGAGCTTGTCGTAATCGTCAATGAGCTTGCTGGCGGTGACGCTGGCGGTGGTTTGAATGCCGAGTTCGTGGAAAACTTCGTTCGCCCGTTTGATTTTGCGACATACATCAGGCAAGCCACGGTTCTTCTCGTGTTTCGTCACGTCGTGGGAGTCAATAGACATGATGACGCTGCTCAAACCATCGCCCGCCAGGTCGCGCATGGTTTGCTCCGTCCAGAGCGAGCCGTTGGTGCAAATCATCGGATGAATGCCGCGCTCAGCCGCGTAACGCACCATCGCGCGCAGTTCTTTGTGCACGAGCGGTTCGCCGCCCACGAACAGCAAGTAACCGATGTGATTTTTCACCGCGATGTCGATAACGTCCTTCGCCTCTTGAAGCGTGACGCTGCGTCGTTGCTTGGGATCAAACCGGTCCACGGCGAAGCCGCAGAAATCGCACTTGGCGTTGCAAATGTTCGTGATCGCAAATTGCAGGTAACCTGGCCCGCCGTGGTCCAGCACCTCGCCAATCAACTTGAGGACGCCCTTCCTCGGCTTCACAACCGGGCGTGAGAAGTCAGCCGTTGCCTGGCCGTTCGCCTTCGCTGCGGCAGACACTGGCTCATTTAATGTGGCGGTACTCATGCAATTTACCTTCGCATTCTGACGACGAACAACCAGCCGTGGCAACCATTTCTTTTCCGGCTCATTCATGAGCGCGTTTCGTCTTGGCAACACGAGAAAGCTGTTCAAGCCAACGCAAATGTCACACACTCCCTCCTGCATGGAGCAAACATGCGCCAGAGGGTTGCTCAAACAGATGCTCGGTTCGAACGCGGAGTTCCGCGAGGGCCAGTGGGAGGCGATTGATCAAATCGCGAATCAGCGGCGTCGCCTGTTGGTCGTCCAACGCACCGGCTGGGGCAAGAGCATCGTCTATTTTCTCGCCACAAAAATTCTCCGTGATGCCGGTTCTGGCCCGACGCTGCTCATCAGCCCGCTGCTGTCACTGATGCGCAATCAGCTTCTCGCCACGGAAAAACTTGGCGTGCGCGCGGCCACGATTCACAGTGAGAACGTGAAGGACTGGGGCGAGGTCGAATCGGCTCTCGCGGGTAATCATCTCGACTTGCTCATGGTGTCGCCGGAACGATTGGCCAACCCGGACTTCATGCGAAAGCTCCTGCCGCTGTTGCAGGGTCGCGTCGGATTGTTCGTCGTGGACGAGGCGCATTGCATTTCGGATTGGGGACACGATTTCCGCCCGGACTACCGCCGCATTTTGCAAGTGATGAAATTGCTGCCGCCCGGCGTGCCCGTGCTCTGCACCACCGCGACCGCCAACGACCGCGTGGTGCGCGACATCGAAACGCAGATTCCGCAACTGCACGTCCTGCGCGGCCCGCTCGTGCGCTCGTCGCTTCGCCTCTACAACATCCGCCTCGCCCATCAATCCGACCGGCTCGCGTGGTTCGCGCATTTCCTGCCGCAACTGCCTGGCAACGGCATCGTTTATTGCCTGACCATTCAGGACGCGCGGCGCGTCGCCGCGTGGCTCCAAGCGAACAAGATTTCCGCCCGCGCGTATCACGCCGACCTCGAAGACGCCGAGCGCATCGAAACCGAAGGACAGTTGCTCCACAACGAAGTCAAGGCGCTCGTGGCCACCGTCGCGCTGGGCATGGGCTTCGACAAACCTGATCTCGGTTTCGTGATTCACTTCCAGCGGCCCGGTTCGGTGGTCGCGTATTATCAGCAAGTCGGTCGCGCCGGTCGCGCGGTGGATTCAGCGTTCGGGATTCTTTTGAACGGCAGCGAGGATGACGAGATTTCGGATTACTTCATCCGCACCGCGTTTCCGCCCGTGGAGGTGATGCAAGGCATCCTTCAGACGCTGGATGGCGCGGCGTACTTTGCAAAGTATGGCAGACGCGGCCCGCTGACGATTGATGATATCGGCGCGGAATTGAACCAGGGCCGCGGTGCAATCGAGAAAGCCCTGAAGCTCCTCGAAGTGGACGGCGCGGTGACACACGACAGACACGGCTACTCGCGCACGGCGAATCCCTGGCAACCGGACGTTGCACGGTTTGAACAGGTGACACGCTTGCGGCGGGACGAGGTCGAGCAGATGCGGCGCTACGTTGAGCACAAAGGCTGCCTGATGGAATTCCTCGCACGGGCGCTCGACGACCCGAACGCCGCGCCGTGCGGCAAGTGCATGAATTGCACGAAGCACACTGAGCGACGCACCGTGCCCGGGTCTCTCACACAGTCCGCCGTGGATTTTCTGCGCGGCGACGCGCTCGTGCTCGAACAGCGCTTGCGCTGGCCAAAGCCGTTGCTCGAAGAGATCAGATCAGCGTTGCCGGAAGCCGTGGAGTTTGGCGACAAAGGCGCGCTGAAAACGACGATCCCGGAAGCCTTGCGCGCCGAAGCCGGACGCGTGTTGTGCCTCTGGGGCGACTCCGGCTGGGGCGATGAAGTCGCGCGTGGAAAATACGAAGCCGGCCGCTTCAGCGACGCGCTGGTGAACGCCGCCGCCGCACTGATCCGCGAAAAGTGGAGACCTCAACCGCCGCCCGCGTGGATCACCGCTGTTCCATCGGCGCGCCGGGCGGAACTGGTCAACGGCTTCGCCCGTCGCCTGGCAGAAAAACTGAACCTGCCTTTCGCGCCCATTCTTCGCCGCACCCGTGACATTCACCCGCAAAAGGAAATGCAGAACAGCGTTCAACAAGTTCGTAATCTTCTCGGCGCGTTCAACATTGAGGGAAAGCCGCCGTCAGGTCCAGTGCTGCTGGTGGACGACATGGTGGATTCAGGATGGACGCTGACGTTGCTGGCGGTATTGTTGCGGCAGCGCGGCAGCGGGCCGGTGTATCCGTTCGCCCTGGCCAAGGCTTCGCCGCGAGGCAGTTAAACGCTGTAGCAGCCGACGTAAGGAGGCTCTAAAATCCTTACGTCGCAGCGATTCGAAGAGTTAGAGCCTCCTTACGTCGGCTGCTACGGAGAATAATTGAAGATTGTTGATGAACCCACACGACTATCTCAGCGCCGACGGGCAGGCGATGCTGTTGCTCTGCTCCTCGCTCGCTTTGCCGCCGACCGCGAAGGAGATGGATTTGTCGCCATTGAAACTGGGCGAGTGGAATCAACTCGAACGCAAGATTCGCGAATCATCCTTGAAAAGCCCGGCCGCACTCCAAGGTCGCAGTGCGGATGAACTGGCCAAAGCCCTCGCACTGCCGACGGACGAAGCCGGGCGCATCGCGCGTCTGCTGAAATTCGCCGGCCAACTTTCGCTCGAGCTGCAAAACCTTTTCGAGCGTGGCCTGTGGGCAGTGTCGCGCTTGGATGAACTTTACCCTGTGCATCTACGCGACACGTTGAAGCATCAAGCGCCGACGGTGTTGTTCGGGGCGGGCGACATCCGGTTGCTTCAACGCGCCGGCGTCGCCGTGGTTGGCTCGCGCAACATTGACGAAGCCGGCGCCGCGTTCGCCCGCGAGGTCGGCTCAAAAGCTGTCACGGCGAAACTTCCGGTGGTTTCCGGCGGAGCGCGCGGCACGGACCGCATCGCCATGCAGGCCGCGCTCGAAACCGGTGGCATTGCGTTCGGCGCATTGGCGGACAGCCTCGAACGCACGGCGCGACAGGCGGACGTATGCGAGTTCGTGAGCGATGGAAAGCTGGTGTTGCTGACGCCCTACGCGCCGACTGCCGGCTTCTCCGTCGGTGCGGCGATGGGACGCAACAAGTTGATATACGGACTGGCCGAGTTCGCCGTCGTGGTGAGCAGCGACCATCAAACCGGCGGCACCTGGGCGGGCGCGGTCGAAGCGTTGAAGGGCGGCTGGTGCCCCGTGCTGGTGCGTGACGGCGACGGCGTGCCGCGCGGGAACCGGGAGCTTCTCAAACTTGGCGCGACCGGCTTGAGCGCTGATCATCTGGCCGCCGTTTCAAACGTTGCGGAATGGGTGGATCGACGAGTCGCGCCAAAGACGCCCGAGCCGGATTTGTTCGACCTCGTTCCACCAGTGCGACGGACCTGATCAGAGCACATTCCCGCTCGAACTCCTTATTTGAAACTCCCAAACTTTGTCGCATATGCGACAAAGTTTGGACTGGCCATTTCAAGACTTTTCACGCATACTTCAACCGTGAAACCCAAAACCGAAGAACTTCTCAACCTTCTGCTCTGGTCTGCCGAAAAGCTGGCGCGCCCCACGTTTCGCAACCTGACCGATTCATACGAGAGTTGGGCGTACCGCAACGGCCTGCTGAAACAAACCGCAATTTTGGAGCGCCAGCAATACCTCGAGCGCAATCCAGCCGTGCCGGACGACCGCATGTATCGCTTGACCTGGCAAGGACGTTTGCACGCTTTGGGAGGACGTGACCCTCAAACCCACTGGTCGCGCGAGTGGGATGGACGCTGGCGGCTGGTGTTGTTCGATGTTCCGACGACACAGAACACGCATCGCGCCCGGCTGCGGCGCTACCTGCGCGACAAAGGCTTCGGTTACCTGCAAAACAGCGTCTGGATCACGCCGGATTCGCTCAAAGAAGAACGGCGAATCCTTGTCGGCGGGAAGATCAATGTGGAATCGCTCCTCCTGCTGGAGGCGCGGCCTTGCGCGGGAGAATCTGACGCGGAAATCGTCGCTGGCGCGTGGGACTTCGAGCGCATCAACCGCCGCTATGCCCGGCATTTGAAAATCCTTGATGAGCGACCGGGCGGGGCGCTGCGGAACGACGCGGCGGCGAAGGCGTTGCTGCGCTGGGCGGCGGCGGAGCGCGAGGCGTGGCTCAACGCGGTGACGAACGATCCGCTGCTGCCAGAAAGAATTCTGCCGTCTGATTACCAGGGGCAATCGGCGTGGCGCCGGCGCGTGGAAGTGTTCCGCGAAGCCGGGCGACAATTGCGCACCTTCAACTCTTGAGCTACATCCCAAACTTTGTCGCATATGCGACAAAGTTTGGGAGAACGGGTGCACCTGACCATGAGCAGTTGTGAGGAGGCAAGCGGATCAAAGGCGATGGGATTGAGTCCGGCCGGCGGTGGAGTCGGTCGCTTTCTCCAGAGCTTCAAACATCGGTCGCCACGATTGCGCGGCGTCGGACGCGAAGGTGCGCAACAAAGGCAGCGCCTCCCGCCAGCAATGCGACAGTGGCGGCAGCAGCGCCTCGTCGAGCGTCGCCGGTTCTGGCAGGCGGGCTTCGGTGGCCAGCGCGCGACCGAGCGACAGCGCCGCGTCGAGCAACGGCGCGCGAGTTTCGTCGGCCATTCCGCCGCCACCGAGCAATTGCGCCATCTTGAGTTTACGCGCAGCCTGGGCGCGGTGGGCGTCGGCTTTGGCTCGCTCCTCTGGCGAAAGCGGCAGCGGGGCGGAACCGGTCTCCGGCTCCGGGAACAGCGGCCGACTCGCTCGCGTTGTCACGGAAATCAACCCCGCCGCGGCCAGTCGCTCCAAGGCTTCGTGTGTCGCGCGGTCCACGACTTCCAGTTGCACGGGCGCGAGCGGATCGCTGAGGCCCGGACCGAAAAAGTCGCGATGCAACTCGTTCAACCGCGTCTGCCACTGCGCCGCGTCGCGATCCACCACCACATAGAGCACCGAATGTGCGCCTTGCGACGGATAGCGCTCCTCGCAATGGAGCAGTGCGCCGTTGATTCGCTCACGGGCTTTGCGCGCAAATCCAAGCGGGTGGTCGGCGGGCAGGCTTTGTTGATAGTTGAGAGTTGAGGGTTGAGAGCTTTCAGCCGCCGCGCTGGCGGGCTTCGCGATCACCAACTGCTCCAGCTTCGCGAGGAACGCCTGTCGTCCGGTGCGCAGCTTGATTTCCTTCAAGTCGCCTTTGAGATCGAGCACGCCGTCGGAGAGGGCCTGTTTGTTGGCCAGCGTTTCGAGCATCTTGTGCTCGATGGTTTTTTCGGAAACGAGATTGAACACGCTGACCGGTTTGGTCTGGTGCTTGCGCCAGGCGCGGGCGATGCGCTGTTCGAGCTTCGCCGGATTCCACGGCAGATCGCAATTGATCACGACGCTGGCGCACTGAAGGTTCAACCCGGTGCTGCCGCTATCGGTGCTTAGAAACACGCGGCAGTTCGGATCGTTCTTGAACGCATTGATTTCCGCGCGACGGCGGCGTTGCGGCACGGTGCCGGTGTGCCAGGCGAAGACGAGGTGGAGTCGCTCGCACAACTCGCGCACCAGTTCGAGCATCCGTTCCCACTCGGAAAAGACGATCACCTTCGCATCGTTCTCGCGGCACTCGTCGAGCAGCTTCTCCAACTCGCCGAGCTTGGGGCACACCTTGTCTTCCGGGTCGAGGATGTAATTCGTGTCGCAGACCATGCGCATCATCGCGAGATGGCGCATCAACTTGTCCTGCTCCTGCTGCGTGAGCGGGCGGCGCTTCGCCAGGTGAGCGAGCCGCGCCACAACACCTTCGTGCCCGTCGTATTCGCCCTGTTGCTCCGGGCTGAGCGGGACGAAGTGATTGCGGTCGGTGCGGTCGGGCAGTTCAGTTTCGACTTCAGCCTTGCGGCGGCGCAACATGTAAGGGGCAATCCGCGCGTGGAGTTGATCCAAGTTGCGATAGGCGGCAGGGCGACCGCGGTCATCAAGATCGTAGAACTCGCGATTGAAACGGAACAACGGGCCGAGCACCGACGGGTTGAGGAAATCCATCAGCGAATGCAACTCGTCAATGCGGTTCTCGATCAGCGTGCCGGTGAGCACGAAGGCGTAACGGCTGCGGAGACGCTTGATGGCTTGCGTGGTCTTGGTGCTCCAGTTCTTGATGCGCTGGGCTTCGTCGAGCACCACGATGTCCGGGCGCAGACGTTGGTTGACCTCCAGCCCGTCGGCCAGCATCTGCTCGTAGTTGACGATGGTGAAGAAGGGGAAGATGAGAGTTGAGGGTTGAGAGTTGAGAACGCCCCTCACCCCGTCCCTCTCCCCATCGGATGGGGAGAGGGTGTCCGCCAGGACGGGTAAGGGGACTGTGTAGGCTTTCAAGCGTTCATGCCGCGAGCCGAAGACGAGTTGCAGCGGCAAGTCCGTGAACCGCTGAATCTGCTCTTCCCACTCGGTCTTGAGCGACGCGGGCGTGACGACGAGCACGCGCTGCGCCTGACCAAGCCGATGCAACAGCGCGCACGCGGCGATGGCTTGAATGGTTTTGCCCAGGCCCATCTCGTCCGCCAGGAGCGCACGCTCGGTGAAAGCCAGATGCAGCATCCCTTCACGCTGGTAAGGAAATAGCGGGACTTTGGTCTCGTGCGCTGGCCATTCGCCGCTTTGGACCTTAAGCTCGTACTCGTGGCGCAGTTGTCGGCGCTCCTCGGCGCGGCGGCGGTTTTCCAGCCAGGCCGCGACCTCCTGCGAGATGCGAATTTGCGGGCAGCCGGTTTCGCGGAGTTGCTGCAAGGCGGTGAGCGCCGGCTCGGGCGAACCTTGGGCGAGGCGGCCGTTACCGTCGAACCACTTCTGAGCGGCGCGCGGGAGTTCGCCGTGTCCGTTGAGCAGTCGCAACGTGTCGGCGGCCGGGTCCACGATCACTTCGATCCGCGTGGAACCGTTTTGGCGGGCCGAGTGGAACAGCCGGCGGAACCGCGCCTCAAGCTGCCGCAACACCGCCTCGACATGCTTGCAAGTGCCCAGCCCGTTGATGCGGAAATCGACGCAGTCACAGGCGAACTGCCGCTCGCATAGGTCGCGAATCTCCACCGAGTAAGTCAGCCCGCTGCGCGACGCGACGCGGAAGTTGGAGAAAATCGGATGCCGCGGGTCGGCGTTCGAGATCGTGAAGGACTCCTCGCGGGCGCGGAGGCGGCGCTTGTTGATTTCATCCGCATCGGTCGTGCGCCAATCATGCGCCGAAGGGATTTTGAGGTCGGAACTCGTCTTCGTCTTGAATGCCATGCCGCAATCATTCTGAGCGGGCGGGCAGAGTCAACGCGCAGTTGTTGGCGGTTTGTTCACGGGTTATTCACCGCACGCAAAAGTTCCTCACTGTTTTCACGCGACGCAAAGATTTCTGGCGTTGGAGTTCAAGCTTCAGCTTGCCCCACCCACCGCGCTGTGACGCCGCAACAAGCTGAAGCTTGAACTCCAACTTCGATTACGGCTGCGTCACGCTGTTTAACTCATCTCTCGGCAAGGTTGTTTCCAGGCTTGGCTTTTGGCGGCGGGGTATGGCTTATTTGCATCATGCCTGTGGCAATCAGCAAAGCGCGGCGGCCCGATCCGGTGATTCAGTTCTCCGTTTTCACACCCAACCGGCTCGGTCGTTTGCACGACCTCACCCGTCTGTTGGGCTCGCATGGCGTGCACGTCCTGGCGTTGACCGTGTTGGACGCAACCGACAACGCCATCATCCGCGGCGTGGTGGATGACCCGGACCTCGCCCGCAGATTGTTGGTGGAAAATAATTTTCCATTCACCGAAAGCGAACTGCTCGTGGTCGAAATCGATTCAGCGACAGACTTGCACCGGATCATGTCCGCGTTGCTCGAGGCCGAACTGAACATCAACTATCTCTACTCCTTCATCCCACACCCCAATGGCAAATCCCTCATCGGTCTGAACATGGAGGACAACGAAGTCGCCGAGCAAATCCTGCGACGGCATCAGTTCCGCGTGCTCAAACAATCGGATATCTCGCGCTAACCCGCGCGCAAAGAATTCTTGTTGCGTTGGGAATATTCAGGTTTCCTCTCGGAGTAATGCCAATGAAAAGAAGTTTACATGGCTCCCGGTTCTTCGCGCCCGGTCCGGTGGGTTGCCGTCGATGTCTTCGTGTTCGAATATCGATTCTGAGTTTGGGGATTATCTGGAGCTTGGCGCTTGGCGCTTGGGACTTCCGCGCCTGTGCGGCCGATCAAGCCCAATGGGGCGCGGCCTGGTCGCGCAACATGGTCTCGCCGGAAAAAGGCCTCCCGGATTCATTTGATCCCAAGACGGGCAGGAACATCAAGTGGTCGGTTCGGCTCGGCACTGAGACGCATTCCACGCCGGTCGTCGCCGGTGGTCGCGTGTTCATCGGCACGAACAACGGCGAACCGCGCGATCCCAAGCATCAAGGCGACCGCGGCGTGTTGATGTGCTTCGACGAGAAGACGGGAAAATTCCTGTGGCAACTCGTCGTGCCCAAGCGCGAGGAAGACCCTTACTTCGATTGGCCCAAGAGCGGGATTTCTTCGCCCGCCACCGTTGAAGGCGACCGCGTTTATATCGTCAGCAACCGCGGCGAGGTGCTGTGTCTCGATGCGCACGGCATGGCCAACGGCAACGAGGGTCCGTTCCGCGATGAAGCCGCGCACATGACGCCGCCTGAGAATTCCGGTGCGCCACCCAAACCCGTCGCCGGCGCGGAGATCAATCCCCAGCCGCTGCGTCCTCCCGCCGACGGGGTGTTGCTCAAGCCCGGCCCGCTCGATGCCGACATCATCTGGCTCTTTGATCTGGTTTCCGACGCCGGCATCTGGCCGCATGATAGTGCGCACAGTTCGATTCTCATTCACGGGGACTATCTCTATCTCAACACCGGGACCGGCGTGGACAACACCCACAAGCGCATCCGCAGACCCGATGCGCCGAGCCTCATCGTGCTCGACAAGCGCACCGGCCAACTCGTGGCGCGCGACGACGAACACATCGCGCCCGATATTTTCCACTGCACCTGGTCATCGCCGTCGCTCGGCGATGTGAATGGACGTCCGCTGATTTTCTTCTGCGGCGGCAATGGAGTTGTCTATGCGTTTGAAGCAGTCGGAAAGGGAGTAATGGAGTCAGGGAGTAATGGGGTGGTGGGCCTGAGTAAATCGGCGCAACGCTCCAGCTCTCCAACACTCCAATCCCCCGCGACGCTCCGCAAAGTCTGGCAATTCAAGTTCGACCCGACGTCGCCCACGGGAGACGTTCACCCGTATCTCAGCAATCGCCGCGAAGGCCCGAGCAACATCTACGGCCTGCCCGTCTTCCATCGCAACCGCATCTACGTCGCAGGCGGCGGCGATGTTTTTTGGGGCAAGAACGAGGCTTGGCTGAAGTGCATTGACGCAGCAGGCCTCACCCGTCCTTTGGACACCCTCTCCCCATCCGATGGGGAGATGGACGGGGTGAGCGGCCTGCTCTGGTCTTACCCGCTGCAAAAACACGTCATGTCCACGCCGGCGGTGTATGACGGCCTGGTGTTCATCTCGGACTGCGGACGCACGATGCATTGCGTGGACGCGGACACCGGCCAGCCTTATTGGACGCACGAAATCACGGGTGAAGTGTGGGCCTCGCCGCTCGTGGCCGACGGCAAGGTTTATCTCGGCACGCGCGGCGGACAATTCTGGGTGTTCGCTGCGAGCAAGGAAAAGAAAATCCTCAGCACGATGGAACTTGGCGAACCCATCAGCGCCACAACGACCGCCGCCAACGGCGTCCTCTACATCGCCACCATGACTCACCTCTACGCCGTGCAGAAAGGTGTGGGATCGAAATGAACCACGGATTGACAGGGTTTTCTGCTTCCAGCTTTCAACTTTCCGCATTTGATCTTCATTTGACGCTGATTAGTTCCCCGCGCGCACTCGCCGCAGCATTACGACGCGAGCAGTCAGTCCCTCGGCACAAAAGAACGCACGAAGAGCCAAGATACTAAGATTCATCTTGTAACCATCGGCAGGAACTGGTTGGCTACAATCAGGGTAAGAAATGAAACCTTTGATGTTTCTCCTTTGGGCTCTTGTAGTTTCGGTTATTTCTTTTTTCTGCGTTGGTTCCACGGTCGCGCAGATCTGGACACAGGCAACCAACGCACCCGTAAAGACATGGTGGTCTGCCGCCTCTTCGGCGGACGGAACCAAGTTGGTGGCCGTAGCCTATGGCGGCCCCATTTACACTTCTACGAACTCTGGCGTGACTTGGATTTCAAACAACGTCCCGGCCAGAAACTGGTATTCCGTGGCATCCTCGGCCGATGGAATGAAGTTGGTGGCCGTGATCAGTATACTCAGCACTTCCGGCGCAGGTGGTATTTACAATTCTCCAGACGGCGGCGCGACCTGGACCTTAACGAGTGCTCCGGCAAGTCTCCACAGTTGGAATTCGGTTTCCTGTTCGACGGATGGGATGAAGATCGTCGCGGCAGGAACGCAGGCTCTGACGCGCCAAATCCACACCTCGTCTGACGGCGGTAATACCTGGGACTTGACCAGCGCCCCGAATCTCTCCTGGTATTCCGTCGCATCCTCTGCGGACGGAACAAAACTGGTGGCCTTGGCGTGGCAGAACAACGTCATTTATACCTCGGCCAATTCTGGATTGGATTGGTCGCCGAATACAGTGCCCAGCAACTATTGGAATACGGTCGCTTCTTCAGCGGATGGAACTAAACTGATAGCCGGTGTGGATGGCGGCGGCATCTTCATCTCCACAAATTCGGGAGCGACTTGGACTTCAAACAGTGCCGCCCCCTCCCGACGCTGGTTGTCCGTCGCCTCCTCGGCTGATGGTAGCAAGCTGGCAGCGACTTCCACCGGCCCCATCTACACGTCGTCGGATTCGGGATCAACCTGGGTTTCAAACAATTTGCCTGAGTTGTATTGGTCCTCAATTGCCGTTTCAGCCGACGGAAGCAAGATGGTCGCGGTGGCTGCCAACGGTCAGATTTACACCTCACTTCCTTCTCCGCCTTCGTTGAGTCCGTCACGTTTCGGCAATAGCCTGTTGCTTTCCTGGCCCAGCGTTCCTGCCAGCTTTCAACTGCAACAAAACTTTGATTTGGACGCCAACCACTGGACCAACTACACCGGCACGGTCACGGACGATGGCACGAACAAAACCGCGAGCATCAGCACAGCCATCGGCAGCCTGTTCTTCCGCCTTAGATCAGCAGATTGAAGCTTGTGCGCCCAACCACAGATAAACGCGAATGGACACAGATTTATGCTTTCTGCTTTCAACATCCGTTATGGACAAACGCGGGGCCGTCAAGGAGCATCCAATGCAGTCGCCCTCAAGCCTATGGATGATCAATATCCAGGAACCGCGCCGGTTGAATCAATTCCGTTGCCCACGCCTTACAAGGACCGTTCGGCGGGGCTGATCATCTTCGGCATTCTGACGATATTGCTCGGCTGTCTGGCCGGACTGTTTGTCCCTTTGATGTTGATCGGGCAGGCCGCGTCTGCCAAAGCCTCGGGTGCGGCGACCCCATTTTCCGCCATTCTTCCTGCCATGTTGATCTATGGCGTTTTGGCGGTGGCGTTGGTGTGGTTGGGAATTGGCTCCATCATGGCCCGACGCTGGGCAAGGGCGCTGTTGCTCATCTTTTCGTGGAGCTGGCTCATCATGGGACTGTTTGTTTTGGTTTTCATGGCGTTCTTGATGCCGAAAATGCTGGCCAACTTACCCACTAGCGGAGCGACCAACCAACCGGCGGTGCCTTCGGCAGCGATAGCCGGGATGATGGTCGGCATGTTTCTGGTCTTCGGCGTCATATTTGTGATTTTGCCGGCAGCCTGGACTTTTTTCTATAACAGCCGGCATGTGAAGGCCACCTGTGAAACGCGCGATCCCGCAACGCGCTGGACCGATGCCTGTCCGTTGCCGGTGTTGGGGTTTTGTTTGTGGCTGTTGTTGGGTGTGCCGATGATGCTGATCATGCCCCTTGCGGGTCACGGCGTGATGCCGTTTTTTGGAATGTTCCTCACCGGTGCGCCGGGCGCGATGCTATGTCTGGCCATCGCCGCCATCTGGAGTTATGCCGCCTGGTCGTTGTATAAACTCGAGCCGCGGGGTTGGTGGCTGATCTTAATCGCTTTGTGTGTGTTTATGGCGTCCGCCATCCTGACGTTTGCCCGGCATGACGTGATGGAAATGTATCGGCTGATGGATTATCCCGAGGCGCAAATCGAACAGATACAAAAGTCCGGCTTGCTGGTGGGGAACCGCATGACGTGGCTGATGGCGTTTTCCATGCTGCCGTTCCTGGGCTATCTCCTCTTCATCAAGAAATGTCTCCGCAGCAAATCGTAAAAGGCACACCGTATGTGGACAGACCGCGAAACTGACGAAGACTGCCTCGGGTTCGGGAGCTACGTCAAAGTTCTTGCCGACATCTGCGTGGAACGAAGTATCGCACCGCTCACCCTTGGAGTTTTTGGATCGTGGGGAAGCGGCAAGAGCAGTCTCATGAAAATGCTCCAGCAGCATGTCGAAAGCACTGTCGATTCCCACAAGTTCAAAACCCTTTGGTTCAACGCATGGAGATACGAGGGAAAGGAGGAAGCCCAAGTTGCCCTCATTCATTCCATCCTCAACAAGTTTCAAGAGAATAGAACCCTTAGCGACGACGCTAAAAACGTGCTAAAGCGGCTCAAAGATGGCGCGAGCGTAATAAAGCTGGCAAAGTTCATCGGAAAGTCGGCGATGACATTGACACCTGACCTTGCGGGTCTTCTGGACTGTTTTCGGGATGAATCGGAGAAGCTTGCAGCGACGATGGAGAGCTTTGAGAAGGACTTCGAAGAGTTTCTCAAGATGCTAGAGGTCGAAGGAATTGTCGTTTTCATTGACGATCTTGACCGCTGTCAAAGCTCCAAGGTGGTTGAGATTTTTGAAACGATAAAATTATTTCTCAACACGCCGAAATGCACGTTTGTGATCGGGGCAGATCCCGACAAGATTGAACACGCCATCGGTGACACTTACAGAGTCGTTGATCTCAAGCGTACGGATTTCACGAAGGATTATTTGGAGAAGATTATCCAACTGCCGTTTAGGATACCTGAACAACAGCTTTCCGATATCGCTTGTTATGTTGGAATGTTGGTCATGAAGCGATTCGTAACCGATGAAGCATGGCAGACGCTTCTTCAAGAGCGAGTTTCGCTGATTGGAAAGGGAGAGAAGATTGGTGATGCATTTAATGAGTGGGTGATTCAACACCCAACAGGAATGATGGACAAGAAGGTCGATGCGCCGCTGAAGCAGCTCCAGCGGACGCTGCCCTATGTATCAATTCTTGCCCACGGTCTGAAAGGAAACCCGAGGCAGATAAAACGGTTCCTGAATATAGTGGGGATGCGAGAACGCCTGGCGGAACACAACAAGCTCTCGGTCGACTCTGACGTACTCATCAAACTGGCCGTGCTCGAGTACGCTTGGCCAGAATTCTTCGGCCAATTGGTCGAAACCTTTGATCCATCTTCAGGGGTTTCGACGTTGGTGGTTGAAGTATTGAAGGCGCACAGAGAGCAAACGAAAGAGCCGGATTCACCTTGGGTAAGAGTGGCACTGGAGTCACCCGGGCTCGCCGATTTCTTAGCCGCTGATCCGTGCCTTGACGAAGGGTTTCACCTTGGCCCTTATCTTTTCCTCGCCCAAACCTCGCTCGTCTCACAAAAGGGCGGAGGTGTTACAACTCTCGAGCAGTTGGCGAAATCCTTCGCTACGCGAATTTCCAGCGAAGATCGCGTTCGCGCGGACGCGGCGGCACGACAAGCGGCGAAGGCCGAACCTGCCGTTGTTGCAGCGGTTGTGCGGCTGTTAACGCCGAAACTCTTTACTCCAGATGGGGGAAAAGTGCAGACGCATGTCCTGACTGGCCTGGCTACGATTTGCAGGGAACACCCGAAGCACTACGAAGAGGTGTTGGCAGCAATAGAACAATTGCCGTCGCGGCCAAGGAGCGCCGTGTCGTTCGTCGCTGCAACAATAATTCAGAGTGCGGAAAAGGTGGGAGCGAAACTTTCGGACGGCCTCAAGGAACGGTTCGTTTCCGCGTCACCAATTGCTCAGTCGCTGGTTAAGCGTGGTGCGAAAGAGCGCAAATAGCGTTGCCGTATGGGAACATCAAAAAGCCTTTCAACACCCAGCGGCGGAGAGTGGAAGCCGCTCAAGACAAATTTGACGAGCTATCTCGGCGGGGACCGCCGAATTACTCCGGTCAAGCTCGTAGGCCAGACTATGAGAGCGGCCGGGGGATTCGCATCTGCTGGTTCGAGTCGTTTTCCTACTGGAGGAACAGCGGGAAGTGGTGGTGGAGGTTCAGGCGCGGGTGGGCGACGGGGCGGCGGGCGGCGAGGTCGAGGAAAAGGATTGGGAGCTACAGTCGGTGGCCTTGGCGCCTTTGCGAGTTCATTGCAAAAAGATGGTTTGGATTCAGCCTTGGACACGCTGGCTCTCTCTGAACTGCACGGCAAGGAAGCTCCCGAAGTAATTGCGAAGATTGCCGAACATCTCTGCGAGGCGGGAGACGGTATTGATCAGGAGATTCTGAACAATTCCCTTCGCACAACGATTCTTGAGGCGGCGAACTTGGGAAGCGAGCTCGGATACGAAGACTTGGAAGCGGGCCTGCAAGCTTTCCTTGGCGCTGAAGGAATTGAAGGATTGATTGAGCTTCTCCTCGGCCGGTTCGCATTCGAATTTGTTTGGAGCCGTGATGAACAGCACGTTCAAGCTCACAGCACTGGCGAGGCAGATGTGGAAGCGCTCCAAGACGCACTTCTGCATTCATGCAAGGGCGAGGTCCGCGATATCATAAATGACGCCAAGGCAGCTGGCAGCTTTGATAGAGTGGACTGGTTTGGTAATGACGGCGTAAAGCTCGGCCATGAAATCGCGACCAAAGTGGAGGCACGCCTCATAGCCCATGCTGAAGATTGATTTTCTATGATGATTGTTCGCTATATCGGCCAGCGAAGTTGCCAAGCTCCCCGTTATCACCAAGCGCTAGAAACTGAAGATTCCTTGATTGTTGATTCATATAGCGAGGGCAACGTCACGTTCCGGCTTACATGTGACGAAAAAGCGGTTCGACTTCGATTCAGTCCCGCAGCACGCGACCTTCTCGACATTGCAGTGTGCGTTTACATCGCTGATGAGCACGTCCCTCGCGAATCCGGCCCCGATCACTGGACGCGAAATCTCTGTTTTCTACTTCCGGTGCTGCAACTCGATGTCTGGCGCGGAGCCGAAGCTCTATTGGCCGAAACGCTCTTCACTCTCTCTGGCGACAAGTTTGAATTCGCTTGGGAAGAATGCATGGGAGCTCCTCGGAGACCACACCATAGGGGACGCGTTTCGCGTCAATTCGATACGGTCTGCCTTTTCTCTGGCGGCATTGATTCGTTGTTGGGCGCATGGCTATTACTTAAAAGCGGAAGGAAAGTTTTGCTCGTGGGGCATCAAGCGGATAATACGACCGCCGGTGTGCAAAATGAACTAGCACGCCGGCTCAGGGTGAAGTTCCCGGGACAAGTGTCCTTCATCCAATGTCGGGCGGCCCGGTCCAAGTCAGACCATCCGAGATTTCCATTACCAGCGAAAACGGAGGAGACGCACCGGGTGCGGTCGTTTCTCTTCATAGCCCTAGCTGCTGCCGTGGCTGAAGCGCAAGGAATCGAATCCTTATTTGTTCCAGAGAACGGATTGATAGCGCTAAACGCGCCGCTACAGCTATCAAGACTGGGCACTCTCAGCACCCGAACAGCACATCCGAAGTTTCTTTTGCAGTTGTTGCAGACGCTGGCCAAGCTCGGCGTTTACAATGGAGAACTGAAGAACCCATTTCTGTACAGTAGCGAGACCGACATGTTGCGCGACTGCGGCGGTGATGTCTTGGCACTTCTAAAACTCTCTGTCTCCTGCGCTCACCCAAGTCGTATGCACAAGTTCGGTAAGCGGCACTGTGGCTACTGTGTTCCTTGTTTGTACCGCCGGTGCGCGATGGCTGAAGTGGTCAACAATTTTGAACAGGAATTCGTGTACAATCCATTCGTTGACTTGGGTGCAGGGAAATTGACTGAAACGACAGCGCCGCATGTGAGGGCGCTTACGACGTTCGCCAAAAGAGTTGTCTCTTCGACTGAGGCGCAACGCCAACTCCTAGTCCTTGCGCATGGCCATTTTCCTGCGAACGTCGGGCGATTGATCGGACCTAAAGGCGCGTCGAATTACTCGCCGTGGTCAGACATGCTTTTACGTTGGTCGCAGGATTACCTCAGGAAAGCAAGCGCGTGGAGCAGCGCTAACACGAAAAAGATTCTCAGTCTCTAGCTGACGATTTGTTTATGCCGCTCGTGAAGGCATTATCTGTCAAGCAGCCGTGGGCCAATCTGATTGCCTCGGGAGAAAAGACAATAGAAACGAGAACATGGCCAACGGACTATCGTGGCGAACTACTAATAGTTTCATCGCGAACCCCTCCGATTGAACCTGCTGGCTGCGCGCTTGCACTCGTAAAGCTCGTTGATTGCCGTCCGATGGAACGACGGGATGAAATGGCTGCTTGTTGCCCGATCTACCCCAACGCATTCTCATGGGTGTTTCGCGAAATTCGGAGAATCAAACCGTTCGAAGTGCGCGGACAACTTGGAATTTACGAGGTCGAAGTGCCGAACGAGCTGGCATGAAACGCGCCCGGATGAAGACGAAGTTTCTTTTTCAAGCCGGGTTGTCCGCCGTGTTGTTGTGCGGTTGAGTGTCCGACCAAGCAACTCGCCCTACTATGGATGATAATTGTCGAGCAGTGCCCTCTGGATGTGCTGAATGGCTGTGTTGACACGCCAGCGGAACTGGTTCGCATAGGCCTTTCGGTCGGTCGGGCCGGATGAAAATGCGCTGTACAGTTTGTGCTTGGAACCCATCGTCTGGTCGTCCACGGCAATTTCATTGTGATGTGGCAACGCGCCGCGGGTCTTGAAATCCGGCGCCTGGGCCAGGGCCGTCGGGATGCTCGTGAATCCTTCCCAGAACGTCGCCTGCGGATCATACTTCTGGGCGTATCTTCCTGAAATCAGTTTGCCGGCGCATTGTTGCGCCGCCTGCGGCTTTGTCCCGGTCCAAAGTTCGGTGTTCATCGAGAACGCGTTCGAGGTGAGATCGAACGGTGGCAGCGACGGATCAGCCGGCATGGCCGTGTATTGCGGCGAGGCCACGAGTGGCACGCCGGGAGCGTAGATGACGGCCTGGCCACCGTCGGGCGCGACATTCTGGAGTCGAGCAAAATGCACGTAGGATGAATGGGCATAGAAATCGCCGATGGCATGGGCCGCCGCGCCGAAGCTGCCCCAATCGGTATTGTCTTTGCGGAAAACAGCGAGGCGTGCGTTCACTTGATCCCAACCTTCCGGAATGTAGCCGTTGTCAAAGTGATCGCGCGGGTCGTAGGTCAGGATGTTCGCGTCGAGCCACAGGCTTTTGCGTTTGATGGCGCTCAGGGCGGAGGCGGGAATTTTCGACTTCAAAGCCTGGTCGTAAATGGTGTCATGCACGGCTGCGGCGAAGCTGGGGTCGAATTTTCCCCAGAATTCCCGGTCCATGCAATAATCAGGAAAATCCACATCACGATCAAAATCCCGGGAGTGAATTTTCCAGAGATGATCGGCGTTGAACACATAATGCGGCATGTATTCGATGCTCTGGACCTTCGATTGAACGGCTTTGATCCCTTGTTTGTCCGGACGGGAACCGACCGCGGTCATTGGTTCGAGGATTTCCCACACGGCTGCTTCGTTCTGGTACATCACCCAGCAATGGTCGTTCGTTTGGAGTTTTCCGTTCGTCAGGCGGATGTGGAGCGACCCGAGTGCGACCCGGACACAATACCGGCTGATTCCGGCCGCCAGCAGCAGGGCCGCCAAAAGGAACGCCAAGTCCTCACAGTCACCGCCGCCCTGGGCCAGAGTTTCATCCGGATAAAGCCACGCATCGGGGCACCGGCCAACCTTATTGGCTTTGCGCAAATAGCGCAGTTTGCTGAACGAGTGCAGAATTGTGTCCGCACGGAAATCGAAACTTCCATTTGAGTGGGATCGGAAGCACGCCTGGTCCGATGGCGACAGGCTGTGGATCAGTTCACCCAGCTTCTCGCTGACAACCGCGTTGTCGGTGGTGGTCAGGAATTCGCGGATATCAATGGGATAGCGCTTGTTCGTATTGGGGATTGTGCGCGAGGCCGGGATGATCGGCTTATAGACGATCTCATCGCCTTCCCAGTTCCAGGAGTCCCAAGGATTGACCAATGATATTTGGAGGCACATAAACTTGACGGAAAATTACGCTGCACATTCCACACTGAACAGGCGTTTCTTTCGGCAATTTCAAATCCTCTCCGAAGTTTGTGTTCCAAGCCGGTTTGTCCGCCGTGTTGCTGTGCGGTTGAGATGCGGCTCGTCGAAGGACAGAAGTCAGAATTCAGCGTCCATCTGCGTTCATCAGCGGTTAAGGTTTTTGCGTTTGTTTGTGGCAAAAATTCCGTGTTCATCCAGTCAATCTGTGGTTAAAGTCCGGCATCATTCATGAACGCTCGAACACTTCCACTCTTGCTGCTCCTCGCTTCCAGCGCCGCTTTGGGTCTCGTTGCAGCGGAAAAACCTACCATCACGGCCGGCAGGAGTCCCGCCGATGAATTGCCGTCGCACATCAAGCGGCTCACGTGGTTCGGGGAGCGCGCCGATTGGTCGCACGATGGGAAACGGATTCTGTTCGTCGAAAAAACCTTTGGCGACGTGTACGAAGTCGAATTGGCGACGGGACGCATCCGGGCCATGACGCATCACTATCCACATCATGGTTACACGCGGGCGCTTTATCTGGCCAACGATGACATCCTGTTGTCCGGTCCGGAAACCTTCGATCCGAAGAAACCCGGCGACGCGCGCACACAATGTTTTCTCTCCGTGCTGGACCAGAGCCTCACCAAGCCGCCGGTGCCACTGGGCACGAAGTGTTCGGAAGGACCGGCGGTGTCGCGCAAACGGATGCACATCGCCTGGACGCACGTGAGCGCACAGTATCCGGACAAGTTGCCGAATGGCGCGTCGCAGATGCGCGAGGCGGATATTGTGTATGGAAACGACGCGCCCCTCACCCCGTCCCTCTCCCCATCCGATGGGGAGAGGGTGTCCGGAGGACGGGTGAGGGGTACGCCAAAGCTTGCGAACGAGCGGCTCATCCTCGACAGCCGCGAACTGCCGTTCAAGTGCACGATGGAGACGCAGAATTTCGTGCCGCCGGATGAAAAGCGGTTGACGTTCTCTGCTTACGGATTTCAAGGCACGGAAGTGTGCGTGGTGGATTTGGCGACCAAAGCTGTGACGAACCTCACGAATTCGCCGGATGAATACGACGAACCGGAGGGCGTTTTCCCCGACGGCAGGTTCACGCTGGTCGAGTGCGACAAGCAGAACAAGCAAGGCCCGAATCATATTGATTTGTGGAAGTTGCGGCTCGACGGCGGCGGTTACGTGGAGCGACTGACGTATTTCTCGGATTATCCGGGTTACAAGGCTTCGAATCCGGTGGTGAGCGATGACGGCAGGTTCGTGGCGTTTCAGATGGCGAAGTCAAAAGATGCCGCGGGTGTGGGCCACGGGATTTTCATCCTCGATTTGTCCAAGGCAAAGCGGAAACCGTCACGTCCATGAATCTTCCGCGCGGAATCGTTTCCGTGCTGCAAACGCCGTTCACTCCCGGTGGCAACGTGGACGACGCCTCGCTCGTCAAGCTGATGGAAGCCGCGATGCGCGATGGCGTGAATGGTTTCCTCGCGCCCGTCGTTGCCAGTGAAGTGGATTTCCTGTCGCGACAGGAACGGGAAGAAATCATCCGATGTGTGGCCGCGACCGTTCGTGGGCGCGTGCCGTTTATCGTCGGTGCGTCCAGCCGGGACATGGACGAGTGTCGGCACTTTGCGCGGCTCGCGGAGGAAGTCCGGGCCGCTGCATATCTCGTGGCCGTTCCGTCGGCGCTCTATTCTCGTCCGGAGGAAATCGTCGGCTTTTTCCAAGCCGTGCGCGCAAGCATTGATTTGCCTTTGGTCATTCAGGATTTGGAATGGAACGGGCCGGGACTTTCGATCCGGACTCTCAGGCGGATCAAAGAAGTCGTCCCGACTTTGGCCGGAGTGAAGATTGAAACTGTGCCGTCTGGTCCCAAATACACCGCCGTCCGTCGCGCGTTGGGCAGCGAATTCTTCATTGCTGGCGGCTGGGCCGTGCCGCAAATGATCGAGGTGCTGGATCGCGGCGTGGACGCGCTTATTCCGGAAAGCTCTATGGTGGCAGTCTATTCGGCAATTTATCGGGCGCACGCCAGCGGCGACCGCGCGAAAGCCGTGCGCATTTTTCACCGTCTCATTCCCGTGCTCACGTTCACCAACCAAGAGATTGGTCTCTCGATCGCCTTCTTCAAACGCCTGCTGGAACGCAAAGGGGTCTTTCTGTCCGCCACGATGCGCCAAACTTGGTCGGGCTGGGACGAATACAATCTGCGAATTGCCGACGAGCTGATCGATCTCTACTTGGCACTCGAAAAGGAGATTCAGGCGGAGCGACCTCATCAAGCTGCGGAGCCGCCAACGAAAGGAGGCGGACACAATGCGTCGTGCTGAACCGCCCCTCTTTACGTCGTCGGTTACTACCGATGCATTTTCCTTTTCCCTTGCGCGCGGTCGCCAACCTTTGCAGTCATACTCAGTCATGCATTCGTTCAAGAATCGAATCAGCCTGATCGTCGCGCTGAGTTCGTCGTTCTGCAGTCTGTGCCTGTCGGCAAATTCTCACGCCGCAACGAACCTCGACTTGACGAGGGCGACCATCGTCGTGCGCCCCGGAACTCTTCCGCCCGCCGAGCAGACCGCAGCGCGCGTGTTGGTGGAAGAAGTGAAGAAGCGGACGGGTTTGAACTGGCCGATCGCCACCACCTGGCCGAAACGCGGTGTGGCCATCGCGATCTCTTCAGGTTCAAGCGACGCCACTTGGCCCAGAGCCATGCCGCGCCGACTTGGAGACAACTTGCCAGAAAACCAACCGGAAGGCTTTCGATTGCTGACTGAAAATGAGCCGGCGCAATCCGCCGTCGTCTGGATTGGCGGTGCAGATTCCCGTGGCGCATTGTTCGGCGTCGGTCAATTTATGCGCTTCTTGAACTGGGCCAAAGGTTCGGCCAGCGTCCCGTCCGATCTCGACATCGCTACGGCGCCGGTTCAACCGATTCGCGGACATCAACTCGGTTATCGCTCCACGGCCAACAGTTACGATGGCTGGGGCGACAAGCAATTCGAGCAATACATCCGCGAACTGGCCTTGTTCGGCGCGAACAGCATTGAGGGCATTCCCTTTCAGGGCGGGCGCAAAAGCCCGCACATGCCGTTGCCGCGTGACGTGATGAACCGGAGGCTCAGCGAAATCTGCGCCCGCTACGAGATGCAGTATTGGATCTGGGTGCCGGCGGACTTCGATCTCAAGGATACGACGCAACGCGCAAAAGCATTGGAGCAACATGAAGCGTTGTTCCGCGATTGCCCGCGGCTCGACGGCGTCTTCTTTCCCGGCGGCGATCCGGGGAACAATCCGCCCGAACTTGTGATTCCGTATCTGGAAGACATGTCGAAGTCCCTGCTCAAACATCATCCGCGCGCAAAGATCTGGCTCTCGATGCAGGGATTCCGGAAGGCCCAGGTTGATTACGTCCACCACTGGATCAACGAGAAAATGCCCGACTGGTTGGGTGGTCTCGTCGCCGGGCCGAGCAGTCCGCCCATTCCGGAAATCCGCGCGCGTCTGCCGCAACGGTACGGGCTGCGCGATTATCCGGACATCACGCACACCGTGCGCTGCCAGTTTGAAGTTCCGTGGTGGGACCCGGCCTTCGCGTTAACGCTCGGCCGGGAGTGTTCGAATCCGCGCCCCGTTTTCTACAAGCTGATTCAAAACTGGTTTGGCCCATACACCAGCGGCTTCATTTCGTATTCGGACGGCGTTCACGACGACGTCAACAAAACCGTCTGGAGCATGTCAGGTTGGAATCCTGATCTCCAGGCGCGTGAGATCCTCATTCAATACACGCGGTTCTTTTTTGGTCCGCCGGTTGCCGAGTCAGCGGCGGACGGAATTCTCGCGCTGGAAAAGAACTGGGAAGGTCCACTGGCCAGCAACGGCAGCGTGGACGCAACCCTCGCGCTGTGGCAACGACTGGAGCGTGAATCGCCGCAACTGCGCGGCAACTGGCGCTGGCAACTTTGCCTGCTCCGGGCCTACTACGACGCCTACACGCGGCATCGGTTGATCTATGAAACCGAACTGGAGCATGAGGCGAATCAGGTTTTGGCGACCGCTCCCGCGCGCGGTGCCAACGTTGTGATGGACTCCGCCCTCGCAGTTTTGCAGCGCGCAGTTTCGCAACCCATCGAGAAGGAGTGGCGGGCGCGCATCGGCGACTTGTGCGCGGACTTGTTCAAAGCGATCAAGCTGCAAACGAGCGTCCCGCTTTATCAGGCCAGCGGCCATGAGCGCGGCGCGGTGCTGGACTTTGTCGATCACCCGCTCAACAACCGCTGGTGGTTGGAGGATGAGTTCGCTCGAATCCGAAAACTTGGCGGCGAAAATTCCCCTCACTCGGCTGGAAGCCACCCTCTCCCCGTCGGACGGGGAGAGGGACGGGGTGTGGGGACCGGCGTTTCATCTAATGCAGCCGGAAGTACGAACGTCCGTGGTGACTCCTCGGAAACCGCCAAGCTCAAGGCGCTGGAACTGATACGCACCTGGGAAAATCCCGGCGTTGGCAGTTTCTATGATGAAGTGGGCAACATTGCCAAATCGCCCCACGTCATTCGTGGCGAGGGAAGGAACACGGATCCGACCGGCGAAAAGAATCCGACTCCTGGTTTCTGGTGGTGGGACGAAGGTTCGAGCCGCAAGCGCCTTTCGTGGCAGACCAGCATGGACTGGCCGCTGGGACTCGCGTATCATCAGCTCGACCCGGCGGCGAAGTATCGGGTGCGGTTGACGGGCTATGGCCAAGTGAAGTTGCGGGCCAACAGCCAACTCCTGACTCCCACACGGGAAGCCAGGCACGACATCGGCGAATTCAAGGAGTTTCCGGTGCCAGCCGCATTGCTCAAAGACGGCAAACTGCTCTTGACCTTCGACCCGCTGCCGGACGAAGCCCATCTCAACTGGCGACAGCAATCCCGCGTCAGCGAAGTGTGGTTGTTGAAGGACTGAATGCGAATGGCACCGAACGATGGAGTGATTCAGTCGGTAGCCAACACCATCGGCGACTGCAACCCCGTCTGCTTGTGCGTGTGGGATCGAGAATTACATCGCGTGACAATGTCGGTGCATCTGATAGATTGAAGCCGGATGAAATCAGCGCCGACATACAATTTTCCACCGGAGGTTCCCATCTGGGTTGACCCGGAACGGTTGAGTGGCACACCCTGCTTCAAAGGCACGCGCGTGCCGGTGGATAGCCTG